>NZ_WBKO01000001.1:1500000-1778153 GCF_032842345.1 Methanoculleus caldifontis
AGGTCCCGGGGCTCGGCTTTCGGTACGACACCGACGAGCGCTGGACGGTGCCGAACCCGACCGGCCTCGCCGGCGTCTTTGAGGGGTTCTGCCCGCCCCATTACCCGGACATGCGGCGGGCCGTCGAAGCGTTCGTCCGCCGGAAGTTCGGTGAGGGCGGGCCGTTCCACCCCGCGACCCCCGGCCCCTGGAAGGAGAGCGGGCGTGTCCGGGGCAGCGCGGAGATGCACGGCGAGGAGTTCGTCGACTGCGTCTCGACGATGGCGCAGTATGTCTACGACCGGTTCGGCAAGTTCCCGGGCACCGTGCCCTCGATCTTCCTCCTTACCTACCTCCAGGCCCACCATCTCGACCTCGCGTTCTACGATCGGTTCTTCAGGGAAGGAGCGTACCTGCGGACCCACGCGGAGCATATGGCACGGTGGCACGGGGAGGGTGCAGGGCCCGGCCCCTGAGGGCGGCCGTGCGGAGCCGCAGCCCGACGGTCCCCGGAATTATTTTGTACTCACCCTCCGTATGGATGTATGAGGAAGAAGAATGGACTTTTCCGAGTGCGTGAAATTCGCAAACGAAAACCCCGTGACCCACATCGCGACAACGGAGGGCGACCAGCCCCGGGTCCGGGCGTTCGCCATGTGGTTTGCCGACGAGACCGGGTTCTACTACCACACCGGGACCCCGAAGGCCGTCTGGCGCCAGCTCAGGGAGAACCCGAAGGTCGAGCTCTGCTTCTATGCACCCGGCGATGCAGGGAAGATGATGCGGGTCGCGGGGTCGGTCGAGTTCGTCGAGGACGCGGCCTTGAAAGAGCGCCTCGTCAAAGAGCGGCCGTGGCTCCTCCAGATAGGGGTCACCGGCCCCGCCGACCCGAAACTCGCCGTCTTCCGCGTGGCCCACGGCGAGGCGTACTTCTGGACCATGGAATACAATATGCGGGAGGCCGAGGCGCCCCGCGTCAGGTTCTAGGCGTGCAGGGGCCTCTCCCTCTTTTTCTAATAATGCCGCCGGAGGAATCTCCGGACCTTCTCCGACTCGATCCAGCCCTGGTCGAGCCGGTCGATGAGGGCGTCGATGGCGGCGGCCTGCGTAGCAATCTCCGCCGAGTACTTTGAGTCGTCCATCCCGGCAAGCCCCGCGATCACCTGGAGGGGCTGGCGGACCTGGTCGCCGAGGGTGGCGAACTGCTCGATGTTCCGTTCGATCTGGTCGAACGCCTTCCGCCGTACCTCCTCGATCTTCCTGCGCTCCGAGATGTCGCGGGAGATGGAGAGAACGGTCGTCTTCCCCTGGAGGGGGAAATGGAGCGAGTTGATCTCGACCGGCACCCGGCTCCCGTCCTTTGCGACGTGCTCGCTCTCGTAGAGGATCCGGTCGTTCAGGCGGAACTGCTTTAAGATCGCAAGGACGCTGCCGAGCCTCTCCGGCGGGACGATATCGAGCGGCGACCGTACCAGCAGTTCGTCGCGGGTGTAGCCGAGCCTCCTGCAGGCGACCTCGTTTGCCTCGACAAACCGCGTCGGCACCGACTCCGGGGAGAGCTCGAAGACGAGGATGGCGTCGTTCCCCTTCTCAAAGAGCGTCCTGTAGCGCTCCTCGCTCTCGCCGAGGTGCCGCTCTGCGAGTTTCCAGCGCGTGATCTTCCGGTAGATCTCAAGCCTGTTGTTGCAGAGGGGGTAGAGGCGCATCGGGTGGCTCGTGCACTCGAGCCAGCATTCCTCGCCGCCGGGCTTACGGAGGTGCAGCTCGCGGTTGCCAGCGGCTGTACCCGGACCCCCGGTCAGCGGGACGATGAACCGCTGCGTGAACGTCCCGGCGGGCATCCCGGCGACGTCGGACTCTCCCAGGTCGAAGAGGTGCCGTATGCTCGCGTTCACCCACCTGACCCGGTTCGCCTCGTCGACGATGACAATCCCGTCCTCGAACTCGTCGAGCACCCGGTAGATGGTGAAGAGGAGGAAGAGCAGCATGCCGGGGTTGGGATCTGCGCCTGTTGCCGGGCGAGCCGTGCCGCACCGTCCCGGCGTCACGGCCGGCTGCTCTGCATATGGTTCCGGGAAGGCGTCGGTGGCCGGTTCGTCTCTCTGCATGGGTGGAAGTACAGTTCCATGTTTTAATATTAATGTGTTGCGAAAATGGCCCCGGACGCCCGTGCCCTCTCCCCCGTTCCCGCCGGTTCACCAATCTTTCTTCATCGCCTCAGCCTTCAACTCCTTCGGCATCAGCTCGATCGCGTACCGGAGCGCCGTCCGGGGCATGACTCTCTTATTTGCCATGACGTAGGAGAAGACCTCGTCCGTGTGCTTCCGGCTCGCCTCCTTGAGGAGCCAGCCGTAGCCTTTCTGCACCAGGTCGTCCGTATCGGTCAGGAGGAGACCGGCGATCGCGATGGCCTCGTCGAGGAACTCGCCGTGCTTTGCCGGCACGATCAGCGAGACCGCCGCCGCCCGTCGCATCCAGCGGTTCTCCGACTGCGTCCAGCGCTTCAGCTCCTCGATATGTTCCGGGAACCGGACGATGAAATCCCCGACGGCGTGGTTGCAGAGGCCGTCGCAGGTGGCCCAGTTGGTGATGTAGTTCTCGATCCAGTGCCGGAAGACCGCGATGTCGCCTGGTTCGTAGCGGTCCGCGAGCCGCGGGGCCCACTCGGAGACGACGAACGCCTCTTCCATCATCCCCGACGAATAGAGTTCCTCGCAGAGGGCGAAGATCTCCTGCTTCTCGCGGGTTCTGACGTCCTTCCAGTACTTCTTCGCGATCGCAACTCCGGTTGCCGTCTTCATCCCGTAGCACCGGACCTCTTCCTTGAAGAACCGCTGGCCTTTCTCGCGGATCTCGGGGTCCGCGTGCGCCGCGAACTCCTGCCGTATCGCCTCGATGACCGGATCCATGTGGAGATCTACGAAGAGGCGACGGATAAACGCTCCGGGAGGCTCGAAGGCGTCCCGGCGCGAGTCAGAGGCCTGCCTTCCTGCTCCTCCGTTCAAGGAGCAGCACGTCCCGCCACCTGCCGTCCTTCATCCGGCCCGGACGTTCGCGGCGGCCGATGACCCGGAAGCCGTGCTTCTTGTGAAGGGCGAGGCTTGGTGCGTTCTCCGGGAAGATGCCGGCCTGGAGCGTCCAGAACCCTTCCCGCTCCGACGCGGCGATGAGTTCGGCGAGGAGCGCGCTCCCGACTCCCTGCCCGCGGGCGTCCCGCTCGACGTAGACGCTGACCTCGGCCACGCCGGCGTAGGCCGGGCGGCCGGAGGTGGGGCTCGCCGCCACCCAGCCGAAGATCCGCTCACCGTTGGCCGCAACGAAGCGGCAGGGCCGAAGATGGCCCGCGTCCCAGCGCTCCCAGGACGGCGCTTCCGCTTCAAACGTCGCGTTGCCGGTGGCGATCCCCTCGAGATAGATCCGGCGGACCTCATCCCAGTCGGCGGCGGTCATCTCCCGTATACTGCACGCCGCGCCGGGAGCTCTCGCGTCCCCTGCCGGCCGGGTGGACGCACTCCCCCGCACCTGCTCGAGCATCGTCCGGCGGGGGTAGAACCCGAACCTCCGGTAGAACGGGAAGGCCTCCTCATTTCCCTCCGCGACCGAGACCCCGTTTTCGATCGAGCCGTTCTCGTCAAGCCACGCAAGTGCCCGGTGCATGAGCGCCGTGCCAACGCCCTGCGAGCGGTAGGCCTCGTCGACGTAGAGAGACTCGACCTCCCCGATGCGCTCCGCCGAGAGCGAGGTTACGCAGTAGCCCACGCACCGGCCCGCCGCCGGATCGCAGGCCAGGTCGACCCGCAGGTCTCCTGCCTCTGCACACCGGGCAAAGTACGCCTTCCGGTCGTCGAAGGTCACGCGTTCGAAGAAGGCCCGGAACGTCCGTGCCCGGATGCGGTGGTGCTCGCAGATCCGGTTCCAGAGCGGGCGGATAACGTCGATCCCGGCAAAGTCCGTGGTGCGGTACTCGATCGGGAGCACCGGTGGGGTCATGCCTCCTCTCCCCCCGCCTTCGCCGGGCACCGGGGTGCTGCCGCTTCGTCGATGCCGAGGTACTGCGTCCCCCAGGCGCAGAGCGCCTCCATGACCGGGAGCAGGGTCCGGCCGAACCCGGTGATGGCATACTCCACCCGGGGCGGCACCTCGGGGTAGACCGTCCGTTGCACGACCCCGTCCTCCTCCAGTTCCCGGAGTTGCCGGGTGAGCATCTTTGCGTTGACACCGGGGAGTTCCCTCTGCAGTTCCGAGAACCGTTTGACTCCGTCGCAGAGGTGCCAGAGGATGAGCGGCTTCCATTTGCCGCCGATGACGTCGAGCGCCGCCTCGACCGGGCAGTGGAAGGTCCTGCCGTTCTTCGTGTATGTCATGGTTGCACCAATGAAAGTAAGTTACCCGAGTGCCTGTATTCCCTATATCTCCTCTTATGGAGTATTTTACCCTGATGATCCGTAACGCCTGAGGCGAAAGGACTATCTATGCTGACGCGCCCGGCACCCTGCCGGGAGTGAGGTACAACCATGGAAAAGAACGAGATTGGAAAGAACTTCTTCATCCCGATGCCGGTCGTGCTCGTCGGGACGCAGGTGAACGGAAAGGCGAACTTCATGGCCGTGGGCTGGTGCTCGCGGGCGAACGGCAACCCGCCGATGATCCTCTGCGGGATCGCAAACTCCCACCACACGCCTAAAGGAATCGCAGAGACGGAGACCTTCTCGGTGAACCTCCCGTCGTCGGCCCTGCTGGAGAAGACCGACTACTGCGGGATCGTCTCCGGTAACACGGTCGACAAGTCGGCCGTCTTCGACGTCTTCTACGGCACGCTCAAGACCGCACCGATGATCCGGGAGTGCCCGGTCAACCTCGAGTGCCGGCTCGTGCAGGCCGTCCCGCTCCCGACCCACACGGTCTTCATCGGCGAGATCGTCGGGGCGTATGCGGATGAGGGGGTGCTCCGGGACGGTAAACCGGACTATGCGGCTATCGATCCGCTCCTCCTGACCATGCCCGACAATCGCTACTCGAGGCTTGGAGAGCACGCCGGCGACGCCTGGAGCGCCGGCAAAAGCCTGGTGCAGAGGACCTGAAGGGGTACCGGATGGAGACCATACTCGTAGACCCGGACCTCTGCACCCGTTGCGGGATCTGCTCGACCGTCTGCCCGTCCTCGATCATCGATTCGGCGGGTGAGGACACCCTTCCCGGAGTTCCGGGGGAGAAGGCCGGGATGTGCATCGCCTGCGGCCACTGCGAGGCCTTCTGCCCGGCGCAGGCGCTCCTCCTGAACGTCAGGCCGGAGGAGAGGAAGTCTGTTCCGGCGGGCGCCGGGACCCTGTCGGCCGAAGACCTCGGCGTCTACCTCCAGAAGCGCCGCTCCGTGCGCCGCTACACGGGCGAGCCCGTCCCGCAGGAGACGATCCTCGCGGTCCTCGATATCGTCCGGTACGCGCCGTCGGGAGGGAACGGGCAGCCGGTAGAATGGCTCGTCGTCCACGACCCGGAGAAGGTCAGGAAGGTCGCCGCCCTGACGGTCGGCTGGATGAAGACCCTTGTGGGGAGCAGCCACCCGATGAGCGGTTACGTGCCGGGGCTCATCCGTGCATGGGAGGCGGGGCACGACGTCGTCTGCCGCGGCGCCCCGCACCTCCTCGTCGCCCATATCCCGGAGGGAAACCCGGTCGCGTCCACGGACGCGATCATCGCTCTCGCGCACTTCGATATCGCCGCCCCGGCGTTCGGCATCGGCACCTGCTGGGCGGGGTTCGTCGCGATGGCGGCCGCGTCCTACGAGCCGCTCCAGCGGGAACTCGGCATCCCCGCCGGGCGTAAGAGCGCCTACGCGATGCTCTTTGGGAATCCACAGTATGCGGTTCATGGCATCCCCCGCCGAAAACCCCTGCAGGTGGCGTGGCGGTAAGGAGCGTGGATGAATATGGATATATTCGACGCTATCCACCGGCGGCGTGCGGTTCGCCGGTATCTTCCCCGGCCGGTCGCGAGAGAGGATATCTACCGTATCCTCGACGCCGCGAATTGGGCTCCCTCGGCCATGAACCTCCAGCAGTGGGAGTTCCTGGTGGTGACGGGGAAGAAGATCCGTGAAATGGGAGAGAGCTTCCACGCGATCGTCGGAGGATATGCACGGGAAGGCGCCTCCCCGCCCGGCGGCGAGGAGTTCCTCCGGTTTGCCCGGACCTACGGGGGTGCACCGGCGGTGATCGTCGTCCTGACCGATGCGGCCGACGCCCCGAACATGCAGAGGGCGAACCTCGAGAGCGCGAGCGCCGCGATGGAGAACCTGCTCCTCGCCGCGACCGCGCTCGGCCTCGGCACCTGCTGGATGACCGGGCCGCTCCAGGACGAGCGGTCGCTGCGCACTATCCTCGATATCCCCGCTGAAAAGGAGATCGTGGCCGTCACGCCGCTGGGGTACCCCGACGAGGCGCCCCCGCCTAGGCCGCGCCACGACCCGGACCTCGGGCGGAAGGTGCGGTGGGTGGAGTGACGTCCGGTCAGGACAGGAGTAGGATGATATGACGACGGTCATTGGCATCAATGGAAGCCCACGGAAGACGTGGAACACGGCAACGCTGCTTGGACATGCGCTCAAAGGCGCCGCGTCGTCGGGGGCGGAGACGGAACTCGTCCACCTCTACGACCTCGACTTTAAGGGGTGCACGAGTTGCTTTGCCTGCAAGATGAAAGGTGGAAAGAGTTACGGGAGGTGCGCCGTGTGCGACGATCTGGCGCCTGTCCTCGACCGGATTGGCGGAGCGGATGGGCTCATCCTCGGTTCGCCGATCTACTTCGGCACCGTTAGCGGAGAGATGCGATCCTTCATGGAGCGACTGCTCTTCCCCTACCTGATCTACACGCGGCCGCCGCGGTCGCTCTTTCATGGGAGGGGCCGTGCCGCGTTTATCTATACGATGAACGCCCCTGAAGCGGTTGCGAGGGAGAACTACGCGGCACACATCCGGGAGAACAGGTCCGCGCTCGAGAGGCTGTTCGGCCGGACAGAATCGCTCTGCTCGTTCGAGACGCTCCAGTTCGAGGACTATGATATGGTGGATTCCGGCTATTTCGACCCGGAGGAGCGGCGGGAACGGTACAGGACAGTCTTTCCGGAGGACTGCAGGCGGGCTTTCGAGCTGGGCGTCCGGCTGGCCGGAGGCTGTTGAGGGACTACCGTGCGGGACGGGTCCTCTTCCCACGACTGCCGAGGTACCGCTCGATGTGCGTCTTTCTGATCCCCATCGCGAGCAGGCGCAAAAAGACCTCCTCGCGGCCGAGGGTCGCAAGTTCCTCTTTCGCCCGCCGTAGCGCCTCGACTTCGTCGGGATAAGGGAGCGGGCCCGTCCCCTCCGTCAGGTCGCGGAGGAGCGCCGGGTCGCACCCGGTCGCGGCGATCCCCTCCCCCGGGCGCATGGTGATCCGGCATGCCCCGGCAGCGTATTCGATCCGCCGCCACCCGTCCTCCCACTCGATCGTCACGTAGGAGGCCGGGGAGCAATCGAGGGCGACGTAGGCTTTCCCGGCGATCTCTGAGACCAGCATACCATAGTGGCCGGTGACGACACACGCCGCGGGGAGGTCAAAGAGCCAGACCCGGTCGGCGAGAGGTGCGTGGGCCACCACAATATCGGCCTCCTCACGGGCCGACCCGGCCATCCTCTTCTCCCGCCTGGTCGGAACGCCGAGGAAACATATGCCGCAGACGGTCTCCCTCTTCCCCGAGATCTCGTGGATGCGGGGGCTCGCCTCCGCCGCCTCCCGGACCCGGCCGTAGGTGCCCATCGTGTCGTCGTTATTCCCCTCGACGACGACGCAGTGCCTCCCCGCCGCCGCGATCTCGCGGAGGAGGCCGAGGAAGAGCTCCGTTTCGTCGAGCCCGGAGCGCGAGCACCGGTCGTAGGCACCATCCCCGGCGAAAACTATGACCTCCGGGTCAGTCTCCTCGATAAGGCGGAGGAACGAGTCCCGGTCGACCTTCCGGCCGCCGGGCGCGCCCCGCTCCTTCGTCCCCCAGGAGAGATCGCTGAACGCGAGTATCCTCGTCATGGGCCGGGGTTGGGCACCCGGGGGTGATAGGTCTCGCGGTCGGATCGGGTATGGTTATTCTGTCCTCGTGATTACCGGATCTTCGTGAACTGCCCGTGCGGACAACGGCCCAGGGATCTCTGGCACGGAGAAGGAGCAGTTCTTCCAGCGCAAATGCATGAAGAAGACCTGAATCGACCTATCCTTTGTCGGAGAACCCCTCTCGATGGCCGGGATGGCGATCGCGGAAACGAGAGAGCCCGGGAACCGGGCACAGTTCGAGAGTCGTGTGCCTCCGGGAGAGATGGGAATACGTGACCGGTCCTGCCCCACTGCGCCGGGAAGGGTAGCCGGGACCCCATCGCACCCGCCGCCCCTGTTCCGGGCGGAGACGATCCCCTCTCTCTACAGATGTCCGGCTGTGCTGCGCCGGACCTGCGCCCGGATCTCGGCAAGAAGGCCCTGGTAAAGCGGAATCGGCATCCCCCCGATATGGACCAGCGCATCGGCCCCGGCGGCGGACGCTTCCTCCCCGATCTCGTGACGGTCCCAGACCGAGAAGACGATGACCGGCAGCCTCTCCCACCTGCTCCGGATCCCGGCGATGAACGCCGCACCGTCTACGTCCGGCAGGAAGTAATCCGTCACGACGGCATCGAACGCCTGTGCTTTCAGGAGGGCGAGGGCCTCCCCTGCCCGTCCGGCGGTCGTGACGGCCGCTCCGCCCGATCGCTCCAGGTAAATCTTCGCAAGCATCTGGTGTGCGGGGTCGCCGTTGATGAAGAGAATCGATATCATGGACGTGTTCAAGCGGTTCAGGTGTTCATCACCTGCTCCTGCAGGAGCCGCCGGACGTCGAGCCATACGGTAAGATTGTTCCGGTCGGCGTTTCTGTCGTCGGCCTCGGCCTCGGCGCCCTGCTTGATGATGCCTTTGATGTAGCCGGATGCCGAGACGGCGCTGTCCATTGTGTCGACGTCCTGCCCGGCCACCTGGCGGACGCTGCTGACGTCGTCGACGATGATCCCGACGTTCGACCCCCCGGCGGCCTCCGGGACAAGAACGATGATCTTTCTGTTCGCGATGACCTCGCCGTCGGCGAGGCCGAGGAGGATATTTAAGTTGATGATGTTTGTGATCTCGCCCCGGAGATTGATGATCCCCTGGATATACGCGGGCGAGCGGGGGAGAGGAGTGATCGGGATCATCTCCACGATCTCCCGGGCAAGCTGGATGTCCAGCGCGTAGTGCCCGCTTCCGAGCCGGAACTCCACCACATCGGTGATCTCTGTCATCCGTTCCCCTCCTCGCTCAGACCCGGAACCGCTGCATCTTCGTGCTGAGGTCCCCGACCATCTGGCTGATCTCGTGGGCGGCGCTCCCGATCTCCTCGGTCGAGGCGCTCGCCTCCTCTGCGAGGGCCGCGAGGTCGTCCATCTGCTCCTGGGTATCCTTGGTCAGCAGCGTGCCTTCCGCCATCCCCTGGACGACGCTGTTCGTGGCGTTCGCCTGGTCCTCGGTGGCGCGGGCGATCTCGCCGAGGCCGTGGGCGACCACCTCGGCCTCGCTGATGATGGTGTTGAGCGCCTCGATCGTCTTGTTCACGCTCGACACCCCCGTCTCTATCTCACTGTGCGCCGATTTGATCGCGGCCGCGGTCTTCTGGCTGCTCGTCTGGATGCCGTCGATCACCTGCTCGATGTGCCGGGTCGCGCTCTTCGCCTCCCCGGCGAGGTTCCGGACCTCCCCGGCGACCACCGCAAACCCGCGCCCGTGCTCTCCTGCCCGGGCGGCCTCGATCGCGGCGTTCAGGGCGAGAAGGTTGACCTGGTTCGCGATATCGGTGATGAGCTTGACGATGTTGTTGATCTCGCGCATCTGAGCGTTCAGGCCCTCGATCTCCTCGACGCTCTGCTTTGCGATCCCCTCGACGATCTGCATCTTCTTTGAGGCCTCGTCGCCGAGATCCTGCGCCTGGTGGCCCTGCCGGGCCGCGTTCCGGGCCCGTTCGAGGACGTTCTGCGAGGTGCTCGCGATCTCCTCGTTCGAGGCCGAGAGGTCGGCCATCTGCCGGTCGACGGCCTCGATCCGGGCAAGCACCTGCTTGGCAAGATCGGCGCACCGCTGGCTGGTGCTCGAGACCTGCTCGGCCGCCTTCGCGATCTCCTCCGACCCTTTGCCAGTCTCCGCGGTCCCTTCCTCGACCTGGACGATCGCCCGGTTGATCTCCTTGATTGCCGCTGCGATGGTGCCTATGGCACTGTTGAAGTCGCCCTTCACCTTCGCCAGCGGGTCGTCCTCTCCGATTGCCACGACCCGGGTCAGGTCGCCCTTCGCGACCGCAGCAAGGGCCATGGCAAGGTCCTGCACGCTCCTGTCGAGGGACTTGGCCTTCTCCTGCGCCTCGTCCATCAGGATCTGTACCTGGCGCTCCTTCTCCCTGACCTCCGTCAGGTCGACGACGTACTCGACAGCCCCGACCACGCTGCCCTTCTCGTCGAAGAGCGGGGTTCCGTCGTACATGATCGGGATCTCTTTCCCCGATGGCCGGGCGACGGCCTCGCCGCGCTCCATCCGCCGCGACTGCATCGCGCGGGCACACCGGCACTCCGGGGTCCGGCAGTGGTCGGTCTTGAAGATATCGTAGCACTTCATCCCGACGACATCGGCCGGTTTTCTGTCGATCAGGGCGGCTCCGGCCTTGTTGATCATCTGCACCGTGAAGTCGCGGTCGATCTTCATCACCGGGACCGTCTCAAGAGCGTCGAGCACCTCTCCGGTGTCCTTCATCACCTGCAGGACTTCCCCTTCTTTCTTCCGCTGCTCGGTGACGTCGACATAGATGTAGAACGCCATCTCGACGCTGCCCGCTTCGTCGAAGATCGGGATGCCGTGAAGTTGGAGAGTCTTTTTCGTCCCATCGGTGAGTGTGACCGAGAACTCGTTGGACATTCTGCGCTGTTCGTCGAAGGTGGCGTAGAACCCGTCGCCGCTGAGGATCTCGGGCTTAAAGTCGGAGAGATTCTTATTCAGGAGTTCGTCGCGGGTTCCGTGCCAGACCGCCTCATACGCCCTGTTGATCTCGATCCTGTGGCGGTCCCGGTTCAGGATAGCAATGGCAAGGGGGTTGTCCCGGATCATCGTGTCCATCCGGGCCTGCGCCTTCCCGGTCTCCTCCATTCTGTCGTGCAGTTCCGTCCAGTCGTTCCAGACGTAGAAGGCCATCTCGATCTCGCCCTTCTCGTCGAGGATCGGGATGGCGTTCAGGGCCAGGTACTTCTTGACGCCGTCGGGCCACTTCGCGAGCACGTTCGTCCTCGCCCGCTTCTTCGTCTCGTAGCAGGCGTAGAAGTGCTCGCCGTCGAGGACGGTGATGTCGTAGTCGTAGAGTTTCTTCGCGAGGGTCTCCTCGCGGGTGCCCCGCCACATCCGGGCATACTCGTCGTTGATCTCGATCCGGCTCCTGTCGGCCCGAAGCACCGCAATGGCAAGCGGGTTGTCGCGGATCATCTGCGTAAACTGTCTCTTGAGCGCAGCGGCCTCGGCCTGTACGGCTGCAGATTCCTCGAACTGTCTTCTGAACCGCTCGATCGTTGCGTTGATCATCTCCGCCAGGGGGCGCATCCCGGGGTCTACCTGCTCTTCGTCAATCCGGGCGTTCAGGTCTCCGTTCCGGAGCCTCGTGAGGGTATCGAGTATCTCTCCTTCACTCATGTACATCAGTCCGTTTGAGTGGAATCCGCAGGGGAAACTGCAATGAACAGCGTGGAGGTTGCACTCCGGCTCTCCGCCGGCGATAGAGGCCGGACGGAGCATCTGCTCTCCAGAGCGAGGCCAGAAGGTACAACAGGTTTGTCGGTTCCGGCGTTCGCGGATCCCTGTTCCGAACGCCCGGATGTCCCTTACGTTCTATTTGTTCCGCAAATGCATGAATAGTGGCAACGCGGCGGTGCGCACCGGAGCTGCTGTGCGCCGTTGCATGGCGCCGTGGTGCCGGAGTTCTCATGCTCCAGGGAGGCTTGTCTCCCGGTCCGGCCCTACCCTGCGGAGGGCTTCGCGGATCTCGGAAAACTCTGCCCCTCCCCGGTCAATCTCCCTGATGAGCGCATCGATCCGTCTGATCTGGTTCCGGATCTTTCCGCCGGTCTCCTCGTCGTCCATAAGGTCCGCCAGGGCGAGGATCACCTGGAGGGGCTGGCGGATACCGTCACTCTGGATGGTGAGTGCATCGACGCTCCGCCGGATACGGTCACAGGCCTCCCGCCGGGCTGCTTCGAGCTGCTTCTGCATCGTGACGTCGCGGGCGAAGATCGCGAGCTGGTGGACGTTGCCCCCCGCGTCCCTGACGGGGAAGAGGGTGTTCTCGAACGCCCTGCCGTCCCGCTCATCGAGGAAATGGAGCGGCCGTCCCGACGTAAAGACCATCTCGCTCTTCTCCCTGCGGGCTATCGCGAGATCCCGCGGGAGCAGGTAGTCCACCTGCTTTCCGATGAGGTCCTCCGTACTCCGGCCGAACCTCCCGGCCGCCACTTCGTTCAGCGCGAGGATGGTCCTCTCGCGATCGAGGAGCAGTGCGGACTCCTGCGGTGCGTTCAGGAGCGCCCACGCCCTCTCCTCACTGGTATACAACTCCTCCGCCATCCGCTTCTGCCGGGTGATATCGTGGATGGCGCACTGGACTCCGGTCGTCCCTCCCCTTTCGTCCCGCAACGGCTCCACAGTCAGGTCGTAGCAGCGCCTCTCTCTCCCGATCTCCAGGCACACCTCTTCCCGCGCTCCGCTTCCGCTCGCAAGAACCCGCCGCTTTATCGTTGTGAGGAGTGCGGCATCTTCGGCCGCGAAGAGGTCGTCGTCGGTGCTGCCGACGATCTCTTCGCGGCAGAACCCGATGGAAGCGTTGAATGCCCACGTGTAGCGGAGATCGGTGTCCTGGTGGGAGAGGGCGATCGGTGCGCCCTGGAGGGCGAGCCTGATCTGGGATTCGCTCGTTCGCAACGCCTTCTCGGCCTGCTTGCGCCTGGTGATGTCGCGGACGACGATCTGCATCAGGGTCCTGCCTTCATGCACGAGCGTATGGCCCGACGACTCTGCGTCGACCACGGTGCCGTCCAGGCGAAGCAGCTTCACCTCGACCAGGGGGATGTTCTCGGTCCGGTTCTGTAATTGCCCGAGCCGGATCTGCATCACGTCGTGTGAGTCCGGGTGGAGAAACTGCGTCACCGGCTTTCCGAGGACGTCCTCCTGCTTCTCCGCGCCGAGCAGCCGGAGGCCGGCAGGGTTGATGAAGAGGTACTTCTCCCCATCGTGGGTCGCAATCATATCGGGAGAGTTCTCGACCAGCACCCGGTAACGCTCCTGGCTCGCCCGGAGAGCCTCTTTGGTACGTTTCTCCCGGGTGACGTCCTGGAAGATCCCGACCGCGCCGATCCTCCGGCCGGAGGCTTCGGTGATCGGCGCGGTGTTGGCAAGGATCTCCCGGTCTTCCCCGTCCGTGCAGACGAGCCGGAGATGCACCCCGCGGACGGTCTCGCCGTGCTTTGCGGACCGGACGAGAGGCAGGTCGTGCGGGTCGCATGTCCGGTCACAGGGGTGCCGGATCTGTGAAGACGCCGCCGTTTCGTCTTCTCGGTCCGAGAGCCTCGGTGCAATGCCAAGACTCTCCGCTGCGGGATTCAGCATCCGGACCCTGCCGTCCTCGTCGGTCACCACGATCGCTTCCGGTGCGCTGTCAAAGATCGCTCTCAGCCGGGCGCGCTCGGTGCCGAGTTCCAGGTGGACGCGTATCTGGTCGGTGACGTCCTCGAACACGATGCTGGTCCCCGGCCTCCCTCCCTCAAGGACCGTGGGGAAGATCTTCACCCGCAGGTAGGCCCCGACGTCCCCGTCCACGTGGACCAGGTTCGGGACGGTCAGCGGTCCCCGGGAGAGGGTCCCGATAGCGGAGACGATCCGGGGATCGTTTAACGGGGCGATATCGAGTGCCCGCGCCTCCTGGTCGAGGATGCTCTCGCGTGATACGGCCGCGAGGTTCAGGAACGGATCGTTTGCAAGGACGATGCGGCCTTCGTCGTCCAGGACCACCATGGCGTCGGAATGGAGGTAAAGGAGAGCGGAGAGCGGAATCCGCTCGGAAAGGAAGTAGAGTTTCGCCGAGCCGATCTTCTGCATCTCGATCTGGCCGGTCGAGAGGAGGACGTCGAGGTATTTTGCCACGGAGTTTCTGGTAACCTGCAGTCGGCGTGAGAGTTCGGAGATGGTCATGCCCCGTGGATGTGCGTTCAGCAGTTCCCGTATCCGTAACGTCTCTTTCCAGTAGGTATCCATCTCACCGTAGGTTTTTCCATTTCACCTTCATAATGTTTGATGTTTTTGGAAATAATAGTGCCCTGCTCGGTCATTTTTTGATTTTTCCAGAGCCTGTTCGATGGGGATGGCGCCGGCGACGAAATTATCTGCCGCAGTAGGCAGGCGGCGAGGGAAAAAGTGTTTACGTCCGGGAGTGGTGCGGGTGTCCCCGGGGATGAGCCGGCAGGATGGCGTCAGGCTTCTACCGGCCGCTCTGCGGGGGTCATGCCGCACCGGCTGTATAACCCCGCTCACTCCTCGAAGTTGAACTCCGCCGCCCAGTCGAACCCCTCGTTCTCCTCGTACCACTCCGGCCAGTGGGAGGACCATGCCGGCACCTCCACATCCCTGACCCGGTCGGCGCACGGGAGGTAGGGCTTGATGTCCAGCACCGGCGTGCCGTCGTCGGCGTCGATATACGCCACCCTGACGATGCCCGCAGCGGGATCGACGCCGAGCACCGGGGCCGCCGAGAGCGCGATCGGGTTCGGCCGGACCGGCGACCGGGTCGCGAAGATCCCGATCGTCTCCGGGCCCCTGGTGTAGGGTTTCGTGCAGACGGTCTCGCTCCGGCGCTCCTCCGTATCGGTCCGGTCGCCCCACCAGAGGACCTGGATGTGGCTGAACCCCTCGAGCCCCTTGAGGGCGGGCCGGAACGGCCCGGCAATCTCGATCCAGAACGATCCTTCGTCGGCATGCACGGTGCCGACCGGTTTGACGCTGAACGTGCGCATCTCCATACCTGCGGTCTCCTTTACGTCAATGGTGCGCGCAGCAGGAGAAAAAGGCTCTGACTCTCCCCCGGGGGAGGGTTGCACGCCTCAGGGAAGGTATTCGTCCACGCACTCGAGAAACCGCTCCACGGCCGCCGTCGAGTAGGGCCCCTCCTCGTAGGCCGTCGCAAGGGTCAGGCGGTCGCGGAATGTGGAGGCGATCATCAGGAACCCGTAGGGCCAGCAGACGCAGGGAAGGTATCGGACGTCGAGGAGGTCGAGCATCCTCCCGTCCTCCCCCGGGACCGGGAGGTAGTCGCCGGGATCGAAGATGCCGAGGTTCGAGAAGACCGGGTTCTTCAGGCCGGACGTCCGGTATCTCCCGTTCATCTCCTCAAAGAACGCTCTCACCGCCGGCATCCCGTCCGCCACGATCTCCTCGTAGAAGAGGATGGAGGCGACGCCGGTGCCACCAGTCTTGCGCCGGGCCGTCACCGCCGCCACCTGCCCGACAACATCCTCCAGCTCCGCCCCCACCCCGGCGGGGAGCGTGACCTCGTAGGCGACGGAGAGGTTCACGGGGAGTTTCTCCCCGTTGAGTGCGGGGTGTCTCCTCCGGAGGTCGGCCGAGGTCAGGATTGACCGGGGCGCCTCCCGGTCCGCGGGGTCGCTCCGGACTTTGGCGAAGGCGAGAAAGAATGCACCCAGGATGACGTCGTTCACCGTGGCCCCATGCTCCTTCCCGAACGCCTTTATGCGCCCCAGCCGTCCGGGGGCGAGCGTCCGGGAGGCGATCCGGGCCGTCCCTCTCCCGGTCCGCTCGACCGGGAAGCGCCACCGGTCGACGAAGGGCTCCTCTTCGGCGAGCGCCCGGCCCCGCTCCTCCGCGGAGTAGAGGGCGAGGACGCGGTCCGTGCCCCGCTCGTAGGCCTCGCGGGGTGCGGGGGAGAACGCCGGGTCCGCCGCGATCCCCCGGTATATCGCGAAGAGGTCGCGGGCGAGGCTCATGGCGCCGGAGGCGTCGCAGAAACCGTGGTGGCAGGTGACGGCCACGATATCCCCCTCCGCTCCCCGGTAAAGCCCGACCTGGACCTGCGGCCCGGCACGGACGTCGAGTGGCGGCGGGGGCGTCTCGAGCGGCTCCTCTCCGCCGGCCGCGGCCATAGCGAACGCCCCTTCCCACTGTTCCCTGGGAATCTCCTCCCAGACGGGCCGTCCGTCCGCCTCCGCGTAACGGGACCGGAGGTAGGGGTCGGACCCGATCAGCCGCATCGTCGCTTCCCGCAGGACCCCGGCATCGAGCCCGCCGTCGAAGAGAAAGACGGCGTGCATCGTCGGGTCGTAGATGCGCTCGAAGTGGACGTTGAAGACGTCGAAGGCTGGTGCAGGATAGCGGACCGGCGGGAGAGTCATCACTCTATAATCTCATGGTTCGGGGATAACTGCTTTCCTCCCCGAGATCCGGGATCCCCGGCCGAACGGGTGTGCCCGACTGAGGGTGTCTCCGGTACGGGGAGACCCGGTATTCCGGGTCCCGGGCGGTGGAAAGATTTTGCACCGGATCTTATGAAAACTCGCTGTTATGGGAAGTGATCTGCATATTGAGCCAGTGAGAGTGAATAAATAGTTCCATGCTCAAAAATGGCTATGAGCAGATACATTCTCTTCCTCGTGGCGGCTGTTATAGCGGCGGGCATCGCCGTGCCTGCGGCGTGCGCCGCCGGGCAGGAGAACCCCTTCAGGGTCGACGATTACCGGACGGTGCTGCAGGTGCAGACCGGGGACGCCACGCTCGGCCGGATCACCTCCTTCGACACCGGCGGGTCTGTCTACGTCTGCCGTGAAGCGCGTATCATTCCCGCAGCGGTCGGGGAGACGCTCCTTCACGGCGACATGATCTCCGTGCAGCCCGGAAGTTTCGTCAGGCTCACGCTGGTCGACAGGCCCGGCGAGACGCTGCTTGAGGGCGGGACCGATGGATTGGCCGTCTTCGTCGAGAGGTATACCGGGGACGACGGGTCCCTCAGCAGGGTGGTCGAACGGTACCTCCCGGAGTCCGTGATACCGTCCTGGCGGCTCATCAGCGGTCTCCTCGACGACGTCCTTGCAGGTGTCAACGATTACCTCGTCAGCAACGGTTCCGCCACGGAAGAGATCACCACCGCCATCGAGGTCTTCAGGTAATCCCCGGTCCCTCTCCTCTTCTTATTCTGCCGGAGAACCCCGCGGCGCGAGTATCCGGTGGACGGCCGCATCCCAGATCCGCTCTGCCTCGTCCCTTTCGAGCCCCGCCGCCGCTCCCATCCTGATGCCGAGGGCGACGGAGATGATGATCTTCGCGGAGAGGTCCGTGTCGAGGTCGGCGGGAAGGCGGCCCGCGGTTCTCTCTTCATCGAGGGTCCCGGCGATCAGGTCGTGCATGGCCCGGTAGTTCTTCCTGACGGCCGCCTGAAGCTGCTCGTCCCGCACGGCGCCGGCAAAGAGTTCCATGACCGCGTTCATCCCTGTTCCGCCCTCGGGATAGATGATCTTCTCAAAGATAGCAGAGAGCGTGCCCTCAAGCGTATCGCTGGAGCGGGCACCTTCCAGGCTCCCGGCCAGCTGCGACCTGATGAAGAAAAGTGCGGACGAGACGAGGTCGTCCCTGCTCTTGATATAGAGATAGAGCGTCGCACGGGAGATGCCGAGCCGGGCGGCGACGTCCTCCATCTTGAGGCTGGCAAACCCCTTCTCGTCGGCCTCGGCTATCGCGGCCTCGATGATCCTCCGCCTCGCCTCGTCCTTATATTCGGGCACGACCTTCGGCATGATACTAACACGTGTGTCAGTAATCTTATATACGTTCGTCCCGTATCTCCAATAATGACAGTTGTGTCTAATATTGTTACACAAACGTCAGTCTCTGAGAGCCTCGCGGGAGAGGCAGATCTCGCGCTCTTCGAGGCCCTGGTCAGGGAGTACTGCGGGGTGGGGTTCTTCGAGTGCCTCGACTGCCCTGAGAGCGGTTACCTGACGTCGGCCGTATGGGGCGAGAGCGGCAGCAGGCCGCCCGCGCTCTATCGCGCCGTCGTCGAACTGCTTCACCGGGCGGTCGAGCGGGAGGGCGAACAGTGACGGCGGCGTTCGCGCACCTGGGCCGGTTCATCGCCCGTCGGCCATACCTCGTCGCGGGCCTGGTCGTCTCGCTGATGGTCTTCTCCCTCTACGGCGCATCCTCGATCGCGATGGAGACGGGGCTTGAGACCTTCGTCGATACGGACTCGCCGGAAGGAGTGCTGCTCGACCGCTACATGGGGACCTTCGGGGCCGATCTGGTCGTCCTGATCGTCGAGTCGGATAACGTCCGTGACCCCGAGGTCCTCCGGTACGTCGACCGCCTCGAGGCGGATATTGCCGACGAACGCTACGTGAGCGGGACACGGTCTCTTCCGGCCGCGATACGTCCAGCGAACGGCGGCCTCCTCCCCGCGACGGAGGCCGGCGTCGCCGAGGCGATCGCCTGTCTCCCGGACGAAATACGAACACGCTGCGTCCCGTCGGGAACGATGACGCTCCTCTTCGTCATCCTCGAGCCGGACCTCTCCGACGACGCCGGCGACCGGGTCCTTGCGACCATCGAGACCCTCGTCGCGGTCTCGTCCCCGCCTCCGGGCGTGAGCGTCTCGGTCTCCGGTGATCCAGCGTTCGACAGGCAGATGCAGGCGGCCATGAGCAGGGAGATCGGCACGCTGATCGGGATCGCGCTCGCCCTGATGGTCATCGCGATCGGGCTGCTCTTCGGCCACGTCCGCTACCGCTTCCTCCCCGTGGGGATCGTCCTCTGCGGAATCGTCCTGACGTTCGGGATCATCGGGTTCTTCAACCTCCGGGTGACCTCGCCGGTCATCGGGGCGTTCCCCGTCATCATCGGTCTCGGGATCGACTACGGCGTCCAGTTCCATTCAAGGTTCCACGAGGAGGTCCGGGACAGAAGCCTGCACGAGGCGATCGTCGCGACGCTCTCCCACGCCGGCCCCATCCTGGTCGCCATGTGCACGACCGCTCTCGGCTTTCTGGCCCTCCTCTCCTCCCCGGTCCCGATGATCCGCGACTTCGGGACCGCCTGCCTGATCGGTGTCGTCTCGTGTTTCGTGCTTGCGGTCCTCATCGTCCCCGCCTTCTTCGCGCTCTTTGGCTACGGGAAACAGGCCGCTCCGGCGACTCCCGCAGGGACGGGCGCGATCGGACGCTACGACCGGTTCCTCGGCAACCTCGCGGTGAGCGTGGCAAAGCACCCCATCCCGGTCCTCATCCTCTTCTCGCTCATCGCCGTCGCGGGTATCCAGTACGACGGCGCCATCGGGATCAACGTCGACCAGCAGTCCTTCGTCCCGGAGACGATGCCCGCACGGGTCAGCCTTGAGAAGGTGGAGCGGGCGATAGGGGGGACGTCCACCGTCCCGGTGATCGCGAGAGGCGGGGATATCCTCGACCCGGAGGTCATCGGGTGGATCGATGCGTTCGGGACCTACGAGACGGAGCACCGGGACGAGATTGTCGGTCATACCAGCATCGTCACCCTGATCCGGGGCTACAACGGCGGGTCGATCCCCGGAACCCGGCGGGAGATCGAGGCGGCCGTTGCGCGTATCCCGGAGGCGACCCTGCAACACTATCTCAGCGGGAACACGGAGGCGGTGATCGAGTTCTCGACGGCCGATATGGAGATGGACCGGACAAGCGCCCTCGTCGACCAGGTCCGGAGCGACATCGCGTGGCTCGAGCCGCCGGCAGGACTCGACCTCCAGCCCACCGGAAAGCCTGCGGTCTACGGGGACCTTTATTCCGGCATCGTCCTCTCCAAGAACCGGATGACCGCCCTCGGCCTCCTCCTGATAGCCGCGTTCATGGTTCTCACTTACCGCAGGTTCGACTCCCTCGCGCCGCTCCTCCCCGTCGTCATGATCATCGGGTGGAACGACCTCATCATGTACGCTCTCGATATCGCGAACACGCCGCTCACGGCGTGTCTCGGTTCGATGACCATCGGCCTTGCGATGGAGTACACGGTCCTCATCCTCGAGCGGTGCCGGGAGGAGTTCGACAAGGGCGCCGACCTCTACGATGCCATCCGCGAGGGTGTGACCCGGATCGGAACTCCCGTCACCATATCGGGGCTGACGACGATATTCGGGTTCTCGGCCATGCTCGCGTCCTCGTTCTCTCTGGTATCGGGCTTTGGGCAGACGACCGTGATCACGATCTTCTTCTCGCTCGTCGGCGGGATCGTCATCATGCCCGCGGTCGCCGCCCTGGTGCTGCGCAGGGCTCCACGAGCCTCCGGGCACGAGAGCGAGACCCCGGCCGGGGCGTAAATCCCCCGGCTGCAAATGTTTTTGGGCGGGGACCGGGTAGATACTCAGCCAATGAAGCGAAAGATCATCGAGATCGACGAGGAGAAGTGTACCGGGTGCGGGCTCTGCATCCCGGACTGCCCGGAGGGAGCGCTCCAGGTCATCGAGGGGAAGGCACGGCTCGTGAGCGACCTCTTCTGCGACGGACTCGGCGCCTGTATCGGGACGTGCCCGGAGGGGGCGATCTGCGTCGTCGAGCGGGAGGCCGGGCCGTACAGCGAGGAGGCGGTGATGGAGAAGATCGTGCCGCAGGGGGAGGCCGTCATCCGGGCGCACCTCGAACACCTCCTCGGCCACAACGAGGAGGCCCTCTACCGCCGGGCGATAGACTACCTGAACGCTTACGAGATCCCGGTTCCGCCGCACGGGACCGCTTCCGCCCCGGCGGCATGCCCGGGCTCCACGGCACGGAGCCTCCCCGCCGGGGAGGCCGCGGAGGCGGGGCCGGCCGGAAGGATCGAGTCGGCACTCCGGCAGTGGCCGATCCAGTTGACGCTCGCAAACCCCGGCGCCGCCTACTTCGACGACGCGGACCTCCTCGTCTCCGGGGACTGTGTCCCGTATGCCTACGCGGAGTTCCACCGGGAGTTCCTGCGGGACAGGGTCCCGCTCATCTTCTGTCCGAAACTGGACGCGGACGTCGCCGGCTACGTCACGAAACTCGCAGATATCTTCTCGCGGCACACCATCCGGTCGATCACGGTCCTGCACATGGAGGTGCCCTGCTGCAGCGGGGTGCGGCACGTCGTGGACGCGGCCCTCGAGCGTGCGGGAAAGGAGATCCCGGTGACCGAACAGACCATCACGCTCCAGGGGCAGGCGGTGGAGGGGAGTCTGGTCCGTCGGCCGGGTCCCGGAGCGGCTCAGCGCCGCGAGACGTAGCGGCTCCCTCTGAGGTAGAACCGGAGGGGGAGGTCCGCCGCCTTCGTGATCCCTACACGGGTCGTCTGCACGACCTCTCCCGGCCAGCCCTCCGGCCGCCGACCGGGAAGGCTCCCGGGCGACCTGACCTGGAGGGGGCCCTCGGAGAGGGAGGTCCTGTCGAGGCTCATCGTGATGCCGAGCGCCTGCGTCAGTTTTCCGGGGCCGCTACAGAGCGCGAGCGGGTCGTCCGTCCCCCGCCGCTCTCGCATCAGTTCTATCCCGGCAACCGGTTCGAGTGCCCGGACGAGGACCGCCTCCCCCACGCCCTCCTGTCCGGTCACGATGTTGACGCAGGTGTGCAGGCCGTAAATCCGGTAGACGTAGGCATGCCCGGCCGGCCCGAACATCGCCCGGTTCCTCGCCGTCTCGCCCCGGAATGAGTGGGCTGCCGGGTCGTCGCGGAGGTAGGCCTCGGTCTCGACGATCCAGCCCATCGTCGTCCCCGCCGCCTCGCGGTGGACGAGCAGGCACCCGAGGAGGTCCCCTGCGACGGCGACGGTATCCCGTTCGTAGAATGCAGGTGGAAGGATCATGGCGATGTAGAGTCCTTTTTCAGGGTCTCTCCCCTCGTCCCATCAAGGTTCCGGGCGGCATACCCGCAGTCCCCAAAAGATATATAGGCTGATGTATCCATCCGCTCGTCCCCTTCGGGGGAAGTGAAACAATCTGCGAGACCCGACCGCCGGTTCCGCAGGCCGTTCTGGCAGCGGAACAGGAGAGCGGTGCGATGGGGCGCAAGCAATGGAGGCAGAAGTATGAGCAAATTGAAGTGGATAGTTGCAGTGGTCCTGATCATCTCCCTGGCCGGCGTGGCCTGGGGTCAGGTGATGCCCACGGGGAACGAGATCCCGGCGGGAGAGAACGTCACCCCTGCAACGGAGGGGAACGTCACTCCTGGAATGGAGGAGAATGTTACCCCGGGAATGGAGGAGAACGTCACCCCTTCGATCAACGTAACGAGCAACCAGACTGTCGAGGGCAACGAGACCATCGCGAACGTCACCATCGATGAGGTCGTGAGCGACGGTCCGGGCTGGATTGTCATTCACAACAGTCTCTTCGGCACCCTCGGCGGGGTGATAGGATTCTCACCGGTCGAGTCCGGCACGAACAGTAACGTCACGGTCACGATAGACACCCTCGCCGCCACCGACCAGCTCATCGCCGAGCTGCACAAGGACCTCGGCCAGGAGGGCGTCTTTGAGTATCCGGCGATCGACCTCCCGCAGATGGTCGACGGTGAACCGGTGTCGGCGAACTTCACCATCACAGCCGATAACTTCACGGTGAAGAACCTGACCGAACTTGCGGGCAACATGACCGGCAATGTAACCGGGAACGTGACTCCCGTTGTCGGGAACATGACTCCCGTTGTCGGGAACATGACTCCCACTGCCGGGAACGTGACTCCCGCGGCCGCGAACCAGACCGCGATGTAGGCGCTTTGCCTGATATCCGGAGTGTTCTTACCCGCATTCCCGCGGGATGAGTAAAAAAAGGGCGGGTGTCAGCGCCGCCGGAGCAGCAGGAATCCCGCTGCGATGACGGCGATGGTCCCGAGGACCATGGCGATGGCGGCCATCGGGAGGTCCCCGGTGGCTGCCTGCCCCGGTTCACCCTGCGTGACTTCTGCACCGGCGGTGACTCCCGGCGCTCCGGTCACTGCCGGAGTGGCTGCCTCCGCCGGTAGTTTGGCGGCCCACGTCAGGGCATAGATACTGAAGTGCGAGACCTGCGCCGTCACCGTCCGGGTTGCCGGGTCCACGGTTGCGGGGACCTCCTGCCACTCGCCGGTCCCGGGGTTGTACCACATCACCTTCAGAGTGGCGGCAGGGTCATCGATCCCTTCCCACTCCTCCTCGGAGAGCGTATAGGTGAGGGTGACCGGTGGGTCGAAGGTGGCGCCGGCCGGTCCGCAGTTGAGGGCGAAGCCGATCGCCGTCCCCGGGGGGTTCGGGGGCAGCCCGGCGGCCTCGGCACGCGCTACGGTTACTTCGCCGAGCGGGGCGCCGTTTTCGTCGCGGGCAAGCGTCCCCTCGCCGACGGTCAGGGAGCCGACGCCGTCGCCGGTCTGGACCGTCACCGATTCGCTGACTTTACCGGTCTCCGAGAGGGGGAGAGACGCCTGCCCGACTGTCGCTACCGGGGTGGGGGCAGAGGTCGGGGCGGAGGTCGGGGAGGACCCGTGCGATCCTCCGCCACCTCCGCCACCACCTGTCGGAGACGGCGTCGGCGTGGGGGGGGCCGCGCTCGCGGTGAGCGTCAGGTTCGTGATGCCGCCGCTCTCGTAGACTGCCGACTCCTTTGCCTCGATTCCATTGATGTAGAAGGCGATGGTGTCGCCCGGGTACAGGGTTGGAGTCCAGACAATGAGTTTGGCGCCGCCCTCGTAATCGGTCCCGTACTGCCCGGCCTGGGTCACGGTGATCGTTCCCGCGGGGTTCCCCGCGACCGATGCAACGACGATCGAGCCTGCCGGGGCGTTCGAGCCGTCTACGTTATAGACCCGCCCGTAAAAGGCGTGGGGGGACGTCGACGGGTTACTGTCGTCCGCAAGTACGGGGACGGCGAGGAGGCTGACTGTGATGAGGAGGATGAGGGTGGCTGTAATTCGTGGTGCTGGTCTTCGCTTCATGGTTGTTCCTCAAAATAGGTTTGGGGACCCTCCTCAGAGGTCCCAGGCCCATACGGGCATGGGGAGGGGGGTCGAGGAGAACCCGGCAAGGATGTCGGGGTTCTTCATGTAGACCCAGTAGCCGCGGGTCGCGTCCATATCAGGCTCCGTCGCGTCACCCGGCGTGTAGACCCAGGCTTCGGAGTTGATCGGCGGGGAAACGACGACGGTGTAGCCGGTCAGGCCTCCCGGCGTCTTCTCGACGGAGGTGAGCGCCTTCTTGACCGAGGTCCCGTAGGGCTCTCCCCACCAGAGGTAGGTCCCGCCCGTCTGACCGTTTTTCAGGTCGTACGCCGGGCCGACCAGGTTCCACCCGGCCCGGAGCGTCTTCACCGGCGGGTTCGTGATCTCCGGGCTGATCGCGACAGGGAGGCGGTCGTAGTCGTTCATCTTGATGTAGACCGCATCGAGCGGGTTGATCCGGGTGTTATCGGTCACCTGGACCCACCGCTGGCTGATAGCGTCCCAGGAGTAGGCTATCGCGTAGTCGAGGCCGTTGCCGGCGTGGGTGACCGCCTGCCAGGTGTTGTTCTCGAGCGCGAGCGGGAACGAGAGGGTGTTCCAGCCCGGTTCGAGGCCGTCGCGGTAGCCGTCGCCGCCGATGTTGGGCGACCCGATCTCAAGGCCGAAGTAGGATTTTTTGGTCTCGAGAACGACGTCCGCCGGTCTCGTCAGCCAGGGCTCGTAGTTGGTGCCGAGGACCGGGCTTCCCGTGCCGGGGCCGAAGCCCGACGGGCCGCTCGCGTCGCCCCACCAGTTGTAGAAGGCGTAGGGCTCGTACTCCTCGCCTTCGTAGTAGTAGGGGAGCCCGACGTAGCCGTTGTAGATGTTGTTGAACGTCGCGTCGCTTCCCCGCGAGAGGATGCCGAGGTCCAGGGCCAGGACAAGGATCCCTGTGTCCACCCGGTCGCCCCCGACCGTGCCGAGCATGAGTCCGAATACCTCTCCGTCCACGGTATTCCCGTCGATGAAGGAGGGGCTCAGGCTCACGATACCGACGTTGACCACCCCGATACCGGCGAAGGCGACGGCGTCCTCGAGGAGTTCCTCCGTCACCGCCTCAACGACTCCCTCGGAGTTCGCTGTGGTAAAGACGTCGTTGTCCACGACGTACGAGCGCAGGGTCAGAATACCCCCGGAGACGGCGACTCCCAGGTTCGCGGCCCCGGCGCCGGGGAGGTTGATCTCCGCTGCCTGCACGGCGAGGAAAGGTGCTTCTCTGACGGCCGCTGTTGCGATGCTGCTCTGGCTCGCGGTTGCCGTGACGACGTTATCCGCTATGACCGCCTCGGGTGCGACGATACCGAAACTCGCTGCGGCTCCTACCGCGCCGGCGAGCGCGCTGGACGACCCGTCGAGGGGTCCGGCGAGCAGCACCTCGGCGATCGAGATGACATCGATATCGTTCGTGACAATGACGGTGTTGCCCTCGATAGCGTCCGCGAACCACTCGCTCGGCTCGGGGGGAGCGGGCTCGTAGGTCTCGGGATCAAAGACTTCATCCGCATCGAGGATGATACCGACGCCCACGCCCGCCGTAGCGGCAACGCTCAGGGCCGCCTGATCCTTTACCCGGTTGACGGCCTCGGCGATGCTCGAGCTGCCCTGCGTGACGGTGACGTCGTTGTTCAGGATCGCTTCGTTGTCTGCGTTTGCAAGGACTCCCACCGCGAGGAGGAGGTGTGCGGACCCTGCCGCCGCGTCGGCGGTCTCGTTGTCGCCTCCAACGGCGTAGTTCAGGAATGTACCCTGGGTGGTTACGTGGATGCAGTTCTCCTCAATATCGATGCTGTCGCCATATCCGGCGATACCGAAGGCCGCAACAAGGCCGGCGGACCCTGCCGCGGCATCGGGCACCTCGGAGTCGCTCTCGGCGACTGCAATGCTGAGGGCTGTGGTCTCGATCTTGAACTCGTTTCCGTGGATCTCCAGGTCACCTTCGGCGTCGTAGAAGAGGAGACCGTAACTCGTCGAGTACGGGACCGTGGCTGCAAGCCTGGTCGCGTTCAGGAACTCGAACGTGTTCCCGTCCAGAAGGAGCGCCCGGTATTCGAGGAGTGCGTCCGCCACGTCGGAGTCGGCGGCAAAGAGGCTCTCGTTCTCTGCGTAGGCGGCAAGGACGTCCTCATCGCCGGAGAGGACGGCGCCGATGATTGCCGTTCTGTCCGCTTCGGGAAGGTTCTGCCACTCGCTGTCGTTCTCGTCGATGAGGCTGAGCAGGGTAGCCTGCTGCATCTGCTCTCCCGTGACGATCTGCTCGATAAGCCCTACCGGCAGGGTGCTCGCGAAGAGCCCGACATTCCCGGGCTGCGACTCCCCGACTGCATAGACGATGATGTTCTGGTACACCGGCACGTAGTTGTGGCAGACCGTCGGGTCCACGACGTCTTCGAGGACGATGCCGGCCGTTGCGACACGGGCCTGGACGAGGGAAACCTCTACGATGCTCGGTCTGAAATCAAGGACGCCCTCTGCGACGACGGGGAGACCTTCAGCGTCGGTGAGGTATGACGAGAGGCATGCCGCGGCGGAAGATCCTTCCTCCCTGTCCTGCATCATGGCGGCATAGCGGGCCGCAAGATCGCTGTTGTCGGCGATAGCGGCCTCTACCTCCTCATAGTAGGGGTTCACGCCGGCGATCGCTACGTCCTGCGCCAGGACCACGACCACGTTGTCGTGGACTACGGGGCTCGCGACGAGTTCGTCACAGTCGCCCCAGACCCAGATGCCTGTCAGGTCGAGCTGGCTCAAGGCAGCCGCGAGGGGTTCGTCTGCAGTTGCCCCACCATAGGCTATGGTGGCGCCGAAGGCGTGCACGACGTTATCGAGGATCTCGGGCTCGTCGCTCATCTCGACGTCGATACCCGTAACGCTGCTGAACGCCAGGGTGGCGGACGCTTCACCCTCCACGGGTTCCTCGTCGCCGGTCGGTAATTTGGCGATCTCGGACATAACGATGACGATGTTCTCGCTCACCCGGGGCTCGTCGCACCTGACGATGTCGATGCCTTCGATCTCCGCCATGGCAAGGTTGCCCGGTCCGGCGGCGAGGAGCGTGTAGTGGATGTCGTTTCCGAGGACCTGGGCCTTGTAAGATTCGACGGCAACGATACCGGCGGACTCCGTCCACTCTTCTCCGGCCGTGCCGAGGCACTCGGCCTCCATCTCGATCTCGTTATCGAGGACCCGTCCCTTATATGCCCGGTCGAGCACGATACCTACCGGCTGGACGACCATGGACTCGGTGTAGATCTCGATCGTGTTGCCCTGGATGAGCGCGAGGTTCCCGGTTCCCAGGATGCCGACCGTCCGGGCGGCGTCGGCTGCAACACCGACGACCGTGACGTCGTTCTCCAGGACCTTCAGGTTCTCCGAGTTGCCGGACCTGATACCCCAGGCGTCCACGGCCGCGTAGTGCGGGTCCTGCTCGTCCGGGATGCAGGCACCCACGGAGACAACCCGGTTGCTCTCGACGAGGACGGAGGTGCTATCTACGATCAGGATTCCGTTGGGTTCCAGCACCGGGTTATTCTCCACTGCGGTGAAGAGGAGTTCCTCATCCGGCACGAAGGCGGTGATGACCTCGTTGGCCTCAAGCCCGACGACCTCGCCGGTCGTGTGCCGCGAGACCGCTACGACGTGGTTGTCGTGGATACAGGCTTCGGTGACGCCTTCGACCATGATGCCGCCCTGTCCGCTGCTCCCTATGACAAGCACCTCGTTGTTGCCGATGCAGACTCCCTCGCCACCCTCGATGTAGATGCCGCAGGTGAGTTCGTAGGTGTCGTTGAGGACCGCGACCGAGTTGTACTCGATGGTGACCGCCTTGGCGTTGTGGGCGTTGATCCCGACGGCGGAGGCGTTCACGACCTCAAACCCGTAAATCGAGACATCGTCTGCGTTGATCTCGATGCCTACCGGCTCACCCATGGCGTCGATGGTCACTCCGTCTAGGCCGGGGCATACCAGGTGCGAGACGGTCGTGACGGTCATGCTTCTGTCGATCACGACCGGCTCATTGTACGTCCCGTTGTAGACCCACACCTCGCCGCCGTCCGCGACTTTGTCGACGGCTTCCTGGATGGCCGAGAAGTTCAGGTACCCGTAGTCGGGCGTCTCTTCGTTATACGATGCGTTCACGTAGACCCTGTCGGGCAGGGTATCTGCAGCTGCCGGTGCTATCAGCATCGCGCAAATAAGCACTGCCAGCGCAAAAAGAAGCATAATCGGGCGAGTTCCCTTCACCCGGCTGTTATCCATTCTCATCACCTGTGTTTTTGGGTTCAGACGTAGCTTTCGTGGAATAGTATTTAGGCATATGGAAAATATCCAAACCCTGACGATGCTCTTTGGTGGATAGTATTGCATATTATCGGGATAATATTGAAAAAAATCTCTCTCGTCGTTGCCTGGTGGAGGGATCTTCCCACCTCCCAGTTCATGTCTGGCGACATGACGCGCAGGGCCTCTGCGACGGCCGACCCCACTTTCACATCGCCGCGGGCAAAATCGACCGGCATATATCCTATCACGGCAAACCGCTTGATCGCCGGCATCCTTACGTGTGCCGGGCAATTTTCGTGAGGTTAATCGCATGCCTGAATTTGCCCACCCGTTTTCCGGAAACAACATCGACCGGGCGATGAGCCACAACGAACTCATCCGCGCCATCCGCTACACGATCGCCGCCGAGTTCGAGGCCATCCAGCTCTATAACCAGATGGCCGACGCCACCGACAACGAACTCGCGCGCGAGGTCTTGCGGGACATCGCGGACGAGGAGAAGGTGCATGCGGGCGAGTTCTACCGCCTGCTCATCGAACTGGACCCCCAGGAGAAGGAGTTTTACGAGAAGGGTGCGGAGGAGGTCGAGGAGGAGATCGAGAAACTCCGGGCGAAGGAGTAGGCGCCCTGCGAGCGCCGCGCCCGGCAGGAGGATCTGCTTCCCGCTCCTACCCGATCTTCTATAATTTTCCAACTATATCCGATATAACGAAATTTCAGGGATTTTTGATCCCCGGCAAATATTTACATATGGATAGAATTATATTTCCCGCTCATCAATCCTGATCTATGCTCGGCATCGTCCCGGGTATCGATCCGGGGGTCTTCTCCCTGGTCATCGTCCCGGCATTCATCTTCCTTGCGCGTATCTGCGACGTCACCATCGGGACGATGCGGATCATCTTCGTATCGCGGGGGATGAAGATGATCGCCCCGGTTCTCGGGTTCTTCGAGGTCTTCATCTGGATCGTCGCCGTCGGTCAGATCTTCCAGAACCTCACGAACCCGCTCAATTATTTTGCCTACGCGGCCGGGTTCGCCACCGGGAACTACGTCGGGATGCTTGTCGAGGAGAAACTCGCGATGGGGCTTGCGCTCATCCGGATCATCACCCAGCGCGACGCGACGAACCTCATCGACTATCTCCGGGCCGCGGGCTATGGGGTGACGGTCCTCGACGCCCAGGGGAAGCAGGGGCCGGGCAAGGTCATCTTCTCGGTGGTCAAGAGGAAGAACATCAAGGACGTGGAGGACGCCATCCACGAATTCAACCCCAAGGCGTTCTACTCGATAGAGGACGTCCGGCGGGCGGCGGAGGGGACGTTCCCGGTCATCTCGCCGGGCCTGACCCCGTTCCATCTCGGCAGGGTCATGCGGAAGGGGAAGTGACCCCCGCGTAGGTTATCCGGTAGACGGCGTTTGCCCGGTCGTCGGAGACCAGGAGCGAGCCGTCGCCGGCGACCTCGACGTCCACGGGCCTTCCCCACGCGTCCCGCCCCTGGAGCCAGCCCTCGGCGAAGACCTCGTAGGAGGCGGGTGTGCCGTTCTCGAGCGCGACCATCATCACCCGGTAGCCGATCGGCTCGAGCCTGTTCCAGGAACCATGCTCGGCGATGAAGATCCTGTTCGCGTACTCCTCCGGGAACTGCTCGCCGTCATAGAACCGCATCCCGAGCGCGGCGACGTGCGGGCCGAGCTCCTGCTCGGGGGGCGTGAACTCTTCGCACGACCGCTCCGTCCCGAACTGCGGGTCGGCGATCGACCGGCCGTGACAGTAGGGGAACCCAAAGTGCATCCCTGCCTCCGGTGCCCGGTTCAGTTCGTCGGGCGGGACGTCTTCACCGAGCCAGTCGCGGCCGTTGTCGGTGAACCAGAGTTCGCCGGTCTCGGGATGCCAGTCGAACCCGACCGTGTTCCGGACGCCCCGGGCGTAGACCTCGAGTTCGGTCCCGTCGGGGTTCATCCGGTGGATCGCGGCGAACCGCTCGTCTTCGGGGTCGCAGACGTTGCAGGGCGCGCCCACCGGGACGTAGAGCTTCCCGTCGGGGCCGAAGGCGATGAACTTCCAGCCGTGCGCAGCATCACCGGGGAAGGCGTCGCTCACGACCGCCGGCTCGGGCGGGTCCTCCAGGTTCGCCTCGATATCGTCGTAGCGGAGGATGCGGCTGATTTCGGCGACGTAGAGCGAGCCGTTCCGGAACGCGACCCCGTTCGGAGAGTTCAGGCCGCTGGCGATGAGGATCACCTCGTCTCCCTTCCCGTCGCCGTCGCGGTCGGGGATGGCGTAGACGTTCCCGGCGCCGCGGGTCCCGACGAAGAGCGTCCCGTTCGGTGAGAGCGCGAGCGATCGCGCCCCGGTGACGTTCCCGGCGTAGACGTCGATCTCGAACCCCGCAGGCAGGGTGATCGTATCGAGCGGCAGAGGGCCGGCGGCGCCTCCCTGCGGCAGCATGACGGCAACGACGACGCCGAGGAGGGCGAGCACCGCGACGGCGACGAGGATGATAACGGTTCTGCGTGACATGAAGGTCATCTCCGGGATTCCGGAGGGCGGGAGCGTATATAGGCGTTACTCCCGGGGGCCGGGGGTGTATCGTCTCCGGGCTCGTTTCAAAAAATTCATCAGGCCGCCGGGAAACTCTCAATACAGGATCTGTTGCCCCCATGAAGACGCTCGACCTTCTCGTATCCTTCTCTCCCTGGCTCATCTTCGCCGCCCTTGTCGTCTACACCCCGGTGCCGTTCGAGATCACCCTCCTCGCATCGCTCGCCGCCTCCCTCCTCGTCGGCTACCGCGACCTCAGGGACCGGTTCATCATCGCCTGGACGACGACGCTATTCTTTGCGGTCGTCTCCGTCCTCGTGCTGGTCATCGGCCTGTTCGAGATCGTCCCGCTCCTCGGCGTCGCCTCGAACGGGGTTCTCCTCCTCGTCACGGTGGGGAGCCTCCTTGCAGGGGCCCCGTTCACCGAGCAGTACGCACGGCGCGAGGTCTCCGAGGAGGAGTGGACCGACCCCTTCTTCCTCAGGCTGAACCGGCAGCTGACGGTCTTCTGGGGCCTGATGTTCGTCGTCGGGCTCACGAGCGAGGTCCTCTACGTCCTCTACCCCGGGGCGCTCGGGGTCGTCACGGATATCTGTATCTGGCTCCCGATCGTCGGCGGCGCGGTCTTCTCGGCCCGGTACCCGGATTACGCGGAGAAGAGAGCGAGTCTCGCGGGACCTGCGTCGGTACTTCGCTAAAATTTTCGAGGAAGCTGACCGGAGGTCAAACCACCGACTTTCTTCGAAGCTTGACGGCTTCTCAAGCCCTGTTCCTACAGAACGTCGCACTTCGTACCTTCGGTGCTCAAGCTCGCTTCGCTCGCTCGCTCTTCGCGGCCTTCGCGCCTTCGCGCCTTCGCGTGAGATTTCATTCCTTCCCCACCATTACCTCACGCGAAGCCGCGAAGAACGCGAAGTCCGGGTCCGGGTGCTACCAACTCCTCTTCGCACCTGACGGCACTCATGCTCCTGTCGTTCCGACAGTCGCACTTCGCAGACTCCGGTCTTCTTGAACTCCTTTCCCTTCGGGAAAGTCGCACTTCGCACCTGACGGTGCTCGAACTCGCTTACGCTCACACTTTGCGGCGCCGCACGAGCCGTATCGCTCATTGCCTGGTGCCAGAATTGGCCAAGTACTGTGCCTGAGGTGCGGAGCGGGCGCTCGTTCCTCACCGTCGGAAACGGTCGCCGGTATTCATGTAGACGACGCCCCCGATGACGATCGCCGCGAAGACGAGCCACGATATGCCGGCCACAACCTCCGGTGCGCCGAGAACTACGGGTAGCAGCCCCCCCCGGCGAGCAGGACAACGGAAGCAGCGATCAGGAAATCGCCCACGAATTTCGTCAGTGCTCTTTCGTCGTACTTCGCCCGTTCCTCTGCGGACGCGGTGTTGTAGCCCGCAACGAGGCTGCTCGCGTTGAAGACCTTGACGACGATCCCGACAAGAAGCATGACCGCTCCGCCGATGAGATTTGCAATCCACATGGTCTGCCCGGGGATCCGGTTTGAGTCTCCGGCGCTATACCGTTCCGGTATTTTCCGGACCGGGTGCACAGGTTTATAGTCTCTCCAGCGATATTGCGAGCGCGGGGAAAAGCCATATGATAACCATTGTTGCGAAATGCACGGTTAAGCCGGAAAAGATCGATGAGTTCATGAAGATCGCCCTCGACCTCGTCGATGCAAGCCGGGGCGAGGAGGGGAACGTCTCCTACGACCTCTATGCGGACCTCGCAAACCCCGCGAAGTTCACGTTCATCGAGGCCTGGAAGGACCGGGCCGCGATCGACGCCCACAATGGGACCCCGCACTTCAAGGGCTTCGGGGAGAGGGCGGGGCCCCTGTTTGCCGGCCCGCTCGATATCGGCCTGTACCGGAGAGTTGTCTGAGAACAAAAACGAGTTCTCCTTTTTGTACTGACGCCTCACGCGAAGGCGGGACATAGACTGATCTCACGCGAAGCCGTGAAGAGCGCGAAGGGCGAGCGCAAGCGGAGATGAGTGCCGTCAGGTATGAGGTGCGATGGACGGGGCGTCCGGAGCATGAGCACCGCAGGTGCGAAGAGAGTTGTACGCCCACCTGCCGAACTTCGCGCCTTCGCGCCTTCGCGCGAGACTACATCGACTTGAAGTCCTTCGGTCTTCTCGATCTCCGGCTCTAACGAACCGCCGCACCTCGCACCTGGCGGTGCTCATGCTCCGCTCCTGATGGAACGTCCCACCCCGCGTGAGCCGGAATCGCCGTCCATGATTCATGCGAACCGCCGGATCCCCGCGAGCGGCGGGAGGACCACCACCTCGCCGTCGACCTCCACCACGGGCTGGAGGGCGCCCGCATCGACGCGGCGGAGGATGGGGGAGAGGAAGTCGCGGCCCTTCGCGTAGTTGATCACGACGCCGGGGGAGAGCGGGTTGAACGCCGGCATCACGACGAGGTCTTTGCCCCGGACGGCGCTCTCGCCATAGAGGAAGCAGGGGAATCGGGCCAGATCGATCTCGATCGCCGGGTGGTCGTGGCCGATGACGAGCGTCCCGTGCTCATCGACCGCCTTGTCGCCGTGGACCACCGTGTAGCCGCCGCGGTCGTAGCGCTCGACTGTCCCTCCCGCGATAGCGGGGAGCATGGTGTCGTGCGACCCCCTGATCAGGACCACCTCGCACTCCCGTCGGAGCCTTGAGAGGATCGTCTCAAACGTCTCCTTCGTGGCCCGGCTCACCCGGTCGAAGGCGTGGAAGATGTCGCCGTCGAGGACGAAGACCGCCGGGTTGAACCGGCCGAGAATCGCCTCGAACCGCTCAAGCAGCGTCTCCTCCTCGTGGAGCGGGAAGTGGAGCCCCTCCCGCCGGAGCGCCTCCGCAAGCCCGATGTGGACGTCGGAGACGACGCAGAGGGATTGGTCGCGGACGAAGAGCGCGCCCTTGTAGAAGCCGAACCGGCAGAGGAGGTCGGCCTCGGCGACCGCGCTCATGCCGCCGCCCCGCCCTCGATGCTGCTCATCACGCGGCGCTGGAACTCGCGGAGCATCGTGAGTCTGTCCTGGGCGTAGACCGCGTCCGAGACGCCGAGCGTCGCGATCCCGAACGCGAGCGGGCTTGGGGACGCCGCACGGGTCAGGGCGACCTCGATCTCGCCTGCGCCGATCCCGTCGGCGATCCGCCGGATGTTCTCCGCCTCGAACCGGTCGTCGATCACCTCGCGGTAGGTCTCCCGCATCACGGCGAAGTTCGGGAGTTGTTTTGCAAACTTGATCAGCATATCGGCGCTCACCTGCTGGCGCCGGGCGCTCCTCCTCCTGCCCATATAGTTTCGGAGGATCATGAACGACCGGGCCGCGTTGATCCGAAAGACTCTCTTTAAGAGCTGGGTCTCCCCGATGGCCTCTTCCAGGATCGCACGGCACTCATCGGCCCGGATGCTCCGGAGGATCCGGGCGGGATCGGCTCGTTTCTCGAGCGGTATCGAGACCGAGAACCCGGTGTCGCTGATCCCGACCGAGACGTTTGCTGTCACGTCCCGGGCAATCATATAGGCGACGATCCGGGAGAACCCGTCGTTGAACCGGAGCCCGTAGTTGGTCATGAAGAAGTAGAGCCGGCGCCGGCTCTCCCGGTCGACCTGCTCCTCGACGACGATCCGGCCCGGCGTCGGGACGGCCTCCCCCCCCATGTAGAGGACCTGCTGCTCGAAGATGGCGCAGATGCTCCGGGCGCTGTTCTCGTCGACCGGGTAGTCGGCAAGGAGGCGCTCGACGAGTTCCTCCGTCCCCGCGGTCTCCATCGCTTCGAGCATCCTCTCCTTGAACGCGAGGACGTGGAGGCCGAGGTCGAACGAGAGCGGGAGTTTCTCCGAGAACCAGCTCGGGATCGTCGGCCGGTCGTTCGTCTTGTCGACGTAGAGTTTCCCGCCCCGGCGGTAGGCGAACCGGTAGCGCTGCCCGCCGAGGGCGAAGACGTCGCCCTTGTTCATCCGTTCGAGATACTTCTCATCCAGGCTGCCGGCAAAAGCCCCGTCCCGGGTCAGGACGTCGCAGGAGAACTCGTCGGGGATGGTGCCGGAGTTTAAGAAGTAGATCATCCGGGCGTTCTTCCCCCGCCTCCGGACCGTCCCGGTCTCCGGGTCGTGCCAGACCTTCGCGTAGACCTTCCGCTCCTCGAGCCCCGCATACTCCCCGGCGAGGTAACGGACGACGCTTGCGAGGTCCTCCTCCTCGAGGTTCCGGTAGCAGTAGGACCGGCGGAAGACCTCGAGCATCCCTTCGACCCGCTGCTCCCCCTCGAGCGCCATCCCGAGGACGTGCTGGGAGAGGACGTCGAGACAGTTCTCCGGGATGTGGATCCGGTCCACGAACCCGTTCTGCCCCTCCCGGAGCATCACGGCACACTCCACGAGCTCGTCGCGGTCGAGGACGACGATCCTTCCTTTCACCACCTCGCCGAGACGGTGGCCGGCCCGCCCGACCCGCTGGAGGAGCGCCGCCACGGACTTCGGCGACCCGACCTGGAGGACGAGGTCGACGTGGGGCATATCGACGCCGAGTTCGAGCGAGGTCGATGTCGTCACCACCTTCACGGCGCCGGTCTTGAGCCGTTCCTCCACGAGGAGCCTTCCTTCTGCCCCCATCGAGCCGTGGTGGCACCCGGTGTTCTCCTCGGTGTATGACGCCGGGTAGCGGACCCGGAGGTTCTGGAGGATCCGCTCGGCGCCGTTCCGGGTGTTCGTGAAGACGAGAGTGTTCCGGTGCTCCTGGATGAGGCCGTGGACCGTCGCGTACAGGCTCGCGGCGAGGTCCTCGGGGTTCGTCTCGATGAGGTCGGGGACCGGGCAGATGAGGGAGAGGTCGAACTCCCGGGCAAACCGGGTATCGACGATCTCGACCTCGCGCCCGGCGCCGACCAGGAACCGGCCGACCTCGTCGAGGGGCTCGATCGTCGCCGAGCACCCGATCCGGGTAAAGCCGCCGCCGGCCTCCTTCACCAGGTCCTCGAGGCGCTCGAGGCTCACCGAGAGGTGGACCCCGCGTTTTGAGCCCGCGAGGGAGTGGATCTCGTCGACGACGACCCACCTGACCGTCCGGAGGCTCTCGCGGAACTTCGGGGAGTTCAGGAGGATTCCGAGGGTCTCGGGGGTGATGTTGAGGATGTGCGGGGGTTTTCGCGCCATCTTTGCCTTCTCGGCCCGCGAGACGTCCCCGTGCCGGATGGCGTGCCGGACCGGGGTGTGGGGGACCCCCCGCTCGCGGGCGATCTCCTCAATCCCCTCGAGCGGCAGGCTGAGATTTTTGTGGATGTCGTTTGCGAGCGACTTGAGCGGGGAGATGTAGAGGCAGTAGACGCTGTCTTCAAGCCCGCCGTTCCGTGCCCGGACGAAGAGATCGTCGATGATCGCGAGGAACGCCGCGAGGGTCTTCCCCGACCCCGTCGGCGAGCAGATGAGGACATTCCTTCCATCGTGGATGAGTGGAACCGCCATCTTCTGCGGCGGCGTGAACCGTCCTCCAAGCCTCTGCATGCACCATTCCCGTACGTTCTCGTCGAGGAGATCGAGGATCTCCCCGTCCTGGCACCCTTCCTGCCCCGCCATCTTCCGTCACTCGCTGTTGTCGCTCCGGGTCCCGCCGTGCGCACTCCCGCATCCGGTTGCGGGAGCGGCTGGCCCGTGCAATTCCTGATCGACCCCTCGTGCGGGGGATTAAACAAACATCGGCGCAATGCCTCTTATCGGGGCTCAGGTCTGCGGATAATCCCCTGTTTTCCGTGATTCCGCGACTCTTTTGCCCCGGACGCCGCGCCGAACTTTGTATATATTCTGGAACCATCCGGTATAGTCTTTGTGCCGGCCGACGCCGGGATGGGTATGGGATGTGACGCAAATGGGGGATTTTTTCTCCTGATTATCGCTTATCGTGCCGTTTGTGCCGCCATCCCCGATCCCGGCCGCATGCCGTCGCCGCCGTTTCTCCAGGGCACACTCGTCCGGGGTTTTACGCCAATCGCGCCGCCGGATCGCGCAGGGCCGCGAGCCCCTCCAATCGCCTCACGTACCGGGGCATTTGAGATATTCTAATGTAGGATCTCGTGAAACGTAAGAGAGGAACTACAATGACAACTCACCCGGTAAAAAATATGATGCGGCTGATGGCGACGAAGATCCGGACCATCGCGGACGTTATGTCCGACGACGAGATCGATGCGCTCCTAAACGAGATCCTCAACGCGAACCGCATCTACACCATGGGCGCCGGGCGCTCGGGCCTCGTGGCGAAGGCGTTTGCCATGCGCCTGATGCATCTCGGCCTCTCGGCGTTCGTCGTCGGGGAGACGGTGACCCCGGCCATGAAGCCGGGAGACGTCATCATCGCCTTCTCCGGCTCCGGCGCGACCAAGACGGTCGCGGATATCTCCGAGACCGCAAAGGAGATCGGCGGGCGGGTCTGCCTCATCACCTCCAAGCGGGAATCAAGGATCGGCCGTATCGCCGACTGCATCGTCATCATCGAGAGCCAGCGGGACAGGGTCCCCGACGAGTCGGTGGAGTTCGAGATCCGGCAGATGATGGGCGAGCACAAGTCTTTCGCGCCGCTCGGCACCATCTTCGAGACGACCGCCATGGTCTTTGCCGATGCGCTCATATCCCGGCTGATGGAGATCACCCAGTGCAGGCCCGAAGACCTCCAGTGCCGGCACGCGAACATCGAGTGAGGAGATATACATGCGCGAGCACAGGTACGCCGACCGGGTCAGGGGAGTGGAGATGTCGGGGATCCGGAAACTCTTCGAGGCCGGAGGACCCGACGCGATCAACCTCGGCATCGGGCAGCCGGACTTCGACACCCCCGACCATATCAAGATGGCCGCGATCGCCGCGATAAGGGAGGGCAAGACCGGCTACACCCCGAACGCCGGGATACCGGAGCTCCGCGAGGCGATCTGCGCGAAGTTCGAGCGGGAGAACGGCCTTATGTACCGGCCGGACCAGATCCTGGTCACGGCAGGCGGGAGCGAGGCGCTCCACCTCGCGATGGAAGCCCTCGTAAACCCGGGCGACCGCGTCCTCTTCACCGATCCGGGGTTCGTCTCCTACGCCGCCCTCGCGACCTTCGCGGGCGGGCGGCCCGAAGGGGTGGGGCTCGATGCGACCCTGCACATCGATATCGAGCGGGCGAAGGAGCAGATGGACGGGGCACGGGTCTTCGTCCTGAACTCCCCCGCAAACCCGACCGGTTCGGTCGAGAGCGAGGAGTCCATCCGCGCCCTCGTCGAATACGCAAACGACCGGGGAGTCACGGTCATCTCCGACGAGGTCTACGAGCACTTCGTCTACGAGAAGAAGCATGTCAGCGCCGCCCGGTTCGGCGAGGACGTCATCACCGTCAACGCCGCGAGCAAGACCTACGCCATGACGGGCTGGCGGGTCGGCTACCTCGCGGCACCCGAAGACTACATCCCCGAGTTCCTTAAGGTGCACCAGTACGCCCAGGCGTGCGCGACCTCGATATCGCAGTACGCTGCGCTCGCTGCGTATACCGGCGACCAGGAGCCGGTCGCGCGGATGCGCCAGGAGTACCGGGCCCGGCGCGACCTCCTCTACGAGGGCCTCACCGGCCTCGGCCTCGACTTCCCCCGGCCGGAGGGCGCGTTCTATATGTTTGTCCCGATGGGGCGAACCCTTATACAGAGAGCCATCGATGCGGGCGTCGTCATCGTGCCGGGCGGGGCGTTCGGCTCGCGGGCACCCGATCACGCCCGCTTCAGCTACGCGACCTCCCGCGAGAACCTCTCGCGGGCGGTGGCGAGGCTCAAGACGCTGATGGAGTGAGAGGATCATGGTCAAAGAGTTACTCAGAAGACTCTCGGACGCCCACGGCGTCTCGAGCAGCGAAGGAAGCATCCGTGAGATCGTCAGGGCCGAACTTGCAGGGGTCGTCGACGAGATCCGCGAGGACACGATGGGGAACCTGATCGCCACGAAGCGCGGCGACGACTTCTCGATCATGCTCGCCGCCCACATGGACGAGATCGGGCTGATGGTCCAGTATATCGACGACAAGGGGTTCATCCGGGTCGTTCCCATCGGCGGCTGGTACGGGCCGGTCCTCTACTGCCAGCGGGTGGTCCTGCACGGCAGGAACGGGCCGGTCATAGGCGTCCTCGGCGCGAAGCCCCCCCACGTCATGAAGGACGAGGAGCGCAAGAAGGAGGTCAAGGTCGAGAACCTCTTCATCGACGTGGGCGCGACGAGCGAGGAGGAGGTGAAGAACCTCGGGATCGAGATCGGCACCCCGATCACCATCGACCGCGAGTTTGCGGAGCTCGCCGGCACCCGCATCACCGGGAAGGCCTTCGACAACCGGGTCGGCGTCGCGATGCTGATCCGGGCGCTCCAGCAGGCGAAGTCGCCCCACACCCTCCACGCCGTATTCACGGTCCAGGAGGAGATCGGGCTGAAAGGCGCCCGCGTCAGCGCCTACTCCTTAAACCCCGACTGCGCGATCGCGACCGACGTCACGATCCCCGGCGACCACCCCGGTATCGAGAAGAGGGACGCGAGCATCGAGATGGGCAAAGGCCCCGTCCTCGTCATCGTCAGCGCGAGCGGGCGGGGGCTCATGGCCGATCCCCGGATGACCGCCTGGCTCCGGGGGACCGCGGAGAAGAACGGTATCCCCTGCCAGATCGAGGTCGGGACCGGCGGCAACACCGACGCCACGATCATCCACCTCGAGCGGGGCGGCATCCCCAGCATCCCGTTCTCGATCCCGGCCCGCTACATCCACTCGCCGGTCGAGGTCGTCGACACCGCCGATATCGAGGCCGGGATCCGGCTCCTCGTCGAGGCGTTAAAGAGCAGACCCGCGCTCTGACATAACCCTTTTTTGACACGCCTCACGTAGAAAATGCTATAGCATCCCCCGCAGAGTCCGGGGTATGAACAACGGCTGGGCCGGGTTTCTGGACGAGATCTTCTTCGGCGAGCCCGCCTTCCTGGTCCGGGTCCTGATCATCGGTATCCTCGGGTATGCGGCTCTCGTGATCATCGTCCGCCTCTCGGGGAAGCGGACGCTCTCGTCGATGAACGCCTTCGACTTCATCGTGAACGTCGCCATCGGCTCGGTCCTCGCCTCGACGATCGTCTCGCGGGACGTCTCGCTCGCCGAAGGGGTCATCGCCCTCGGCATCCTGGTCGGCTTGCAGTACCTCGTCTCCTGGTCGTCCGTCAGGTCGGAGACGGTCCAGAAGGCGGTGAAGTCGGAGCCCCGCATCATCTTCCGCGACGGCGAGTTCATGAAGGAGACGATGAAGCGGGAGCGGATCGCCGAGAGCGAGATCCGGCAGGCGTTGCGGTCGGAGGGGATCGGCTCCCTCGAGAGCGTGGCGGTGATCGTCCTTGAGACGAACGGAAACTTCTCGGTGATCAAAAAGAGCGACGACATGAATACACTCGTCGACGTGGCGGGGCATCGCCGGTGAAGATCGGAAAAAGAGGTGCCCGGGGGTTGGGTTCCGTTCTCCGGGGTGCGGTTCGGTCCACGGATGCAATATTGATATCCGGTGCTCGCAGACCTTAACCGCCTTGGCCTGCGAACATCTGCATCCGGGCAGTGCACCTCCTCGCTGATCCCTCTCCCAGGCAACCCGCCAGTAGCTCTGATGGGCTATAGTTCTTATCCGGCCATGAGAATGACTATTGATCCGGCCGCATAGGCCTGCCGGCGCCGCAGGGGGCCAGTCACCTCACTCCTCGACGATGATGACCGTTACCGGGCACGAGTCGGCAGCCTCCAGGGTGCAGTCGGCGAGGTCGTCGGGCACCTCGCCTTCGGCGGGATTGGCGTCAACCCGGTACTGCTCCGTAACCGAGCTCAAGTCGTCCTTTGGGTCCTTCTCGAAGACGTCGGGGCAGAGCGTCCAGCACGACTCGCAGCTGATACATCCCGGCCTGTCGATGGTAACCTTCACCACGTTTCATACCTCCGTTGCTGTCGGGAAGGACCCTTCTCCATGTTAAAGGTGACGGAAGCAGACAGCCTCCATGAGTCTCCGGGGGAATACGCGGGATCCCGGGCGCCGCCCGCACGCCGGAAAGGTATATCCCCCGCCCGACCGGACCTATGAGGATTATGCAGAATGCGGCCTGGATAACCCTCTTCTTTGCCGGGCTTCTCGAAGCCGGCTGGGCGCTCGGCCTCAAGTATACCGAAGGGTTCACGAAGGTCGGGCCGTCGGTGGCGACCATCGTCCTGATGGCCGGGAGTTTCTACCTCCTGTCGCGGTCGCTCACGGGCCTCCCGCTCGGGACGGCGTATGCGGTCTGGACGGGGATCGGGGCGGTCGGGACGGTCATCGCCGGGATCGTCCTCTTCGGCGAGTCTCGGAGCGTCGCCCGCCTCCTCTGCGTCTTCCTGATCGTATCGGGGATTATCGGGCTGAAGATCTGCTCGGATGCGTGAGGGAGGCTCGCGCCGGTTCCAGGGATACTATCCGCGGAGATCACACGGTTCAACGAGTTGGGGATGCGGACGCGGACACTGTCGGGCATTGGGTGACGCAGCCTCGCTGTAGAGATTGCAGCGGGTTCTCACGCGAAGGCGCGAAGGACGCGAAGGGAAAGAGCATGTCTGTCATAGGCTCTGCGTGAGTTTTGACCTGAAACAGGGAGGCGGGGCCGGGCCTTCCCGGCTCATGGCAGCGGCGCCGGCGACGGTACGGCTCCGATGAGGAATGAGGCGATTATGCGGGTATCCATGAGAGAGTTCTGCCCGGAAAACTGTTAATTATTTTCTTTCCGGAACGGAGAGGGGCCGGGTCTGCGCCTCGTCCTCCAGAGCCTCGAGAAACGCGACGAGGAGCGCGTGCCGTCTCCCGGCGATCTCCCGGGCGCTCCCGGTATACATGCGGTCTTTCAGGTTCAGCAGTTTGTCATGGAAATGGTCGGCTGCATCCGCAATGCCGGTCCCCCGTTCTCCCGCCTGCATGAACGTCCTCGCGATCCCGACCGCGCCCATCGCGTCCAGGTTGTCTGCGTCAGAGAGTATCCGGGCCTCGAGCGTCCCGGGTTCGATGCCCGTGCTGTAGCGGTGCGCATGGATGGCGTGGACGATGCCCGCGATAAGGTCCGCCGGGCAGCCGGCGGCCTCGAGGTATTCCGCCGCCATCCGCGCCCCCTCCTCCTCGTGGGGGACGCCTGTCCTCTCTTCGAGGGGTCTCGCGATGTCGTGGAAGACGGCTGCCGGGATGAGGATCTTCATATCGGCACCCTCGCGGGCGCCGATCTCCTCGCAGAGGCGGACGACCCGGAGGGTGTGGTCGAACCCGTGGGCCCCCGAATCCTGGAGCACGTTCCTGACATGGTCGAGCATCGCGGCTGTCTCCTGGTCCATGAGAGATCTCTGTCGCCTGAGAGCAGAAACTTATCCTTACGCCATCCTGCAGGCCGGCGCTGCACTTCACCTCCGCTTCCCGGTCGCCCCCGGACCTGTACGGATCAGGGATCCCTGCACGGCCGTAAAGGTTATCCGCCATACTCGTGGAGAAGGCCGCCAGAGGGCGTGAAGAATATGCAGAGAACTGGTATCTGCATCGTTATGGCTTGCGTTGCCGGAATGCTTCTCCTTGCAGCGACGCCTGCAGGCGGGTATCCGGGCGGTGCACTGGACAGAGGGCTGCCTGTCGGGCAGGCGGAGGAATCGATCGCCAGGACGGGCGTCACAACTCCCCCGGCCGCCGTTCCCGCAGGGAGCGCTGATAGCAACGGGACGGCGGTCGTGTTCTTCTCCGCCGGTGAGGTTGAGGATCTCCGGGATGCGACGCGAAATACGATTACTCCGTTCGCCATTGAGTATTTTGAGAACACCAGCGTGATCGTATGTCCGAACAATCTCAGTGATGCTCTTGCTCTGTATACCCGTATCCGGCTGAAAGATGGATACAGGATCGAGGGCCACTGGGTGTATGATACCATGGGAGCGTATACGGTCCCGTTTGTGGTAGAGCATAACATGACCGTATCCTCTCCGGCCATAACGGACGCTCCCGCCTTCCCTGACGATATCCGTCTGCCGGAGGGAGCGGATACGAATATCTCGCGGTATCTCGAGGGAGATGACTCGCCTGAATCATATCTTCAAGCGTCGGTATTTCTCAGGGAGTTATACGCGATCAACGCGTGGTGGCATGCATGGCTCGGATGGCCCCAGCAGACCGTTCTCGAATCTCCGGAGAGACCGAAGGTCGTGATAAACTCGACGCATGCCGTTGTGACGATATACACTGAGGAACTCTACTGCGGTTACCGGACGGTGACGCGCTACACCGATACGTACTCAAGAGGGAGTTACGAGGTTGCAGACGATCGGGACAGAATCTCGGAAGAAGAGAATGCAAGTATGCCCATCTGTTATTGAGGACGCTCGATAACGGACAGAGGTTCACGAGCAGGGGCGCTCCGCCTCCTCGTCGGGAGTCTGGAGAGGGCCGGCGAGGGAGATGTGCCTCTTCCCGGCGATCCCCGGGGCGCTTCCGGTCTACACGCGGCCGGCGGTTTCCCGTTGATCTGCCCGGCTGATCGTTACCCGCCTGCAGTAGCGGTTCGACGGCGGCGTGCCGTCGCCGGGGTAGCGGCGGCAGAAGTGGAGGTCCATGGGTGATGAAACGTATCCGCTGCTCTGGAGTTACCCCTGAAAGCCGGGTGGAAACGCTACGTCATACAATAGTTGTTTCGTCCGCCTCCGTGCCCACGCTGCCACCTCTTCGCCGCAAACCGCGGTCCCGGCGGCCGGCCGGGTCCGATCATTGTGGGTCACCGGTGTCGCACAGGACATTTTGTGCGACATGAAACCCCACTTCGTGTCGCACAACCTCCATCCTGTATATATGTGTATACTGCATCGGAGTTTTGCTACACGCAACCGGGTTTACGGATACCAGAGTATTCACAACCGGGCTCCCCGCTTCGGGGTTGTAACCGGAACGGTGATTGTAATCGCGTCAACAGCGCTCAGGAAGAGCATCGTGCTCTTCCGGGTCTCCGTGCCGGTGCGACGGGTTGGCTGAGGGTGAAGGACGGAGCGGTCGTCCGGTCGTCAGGATGGGAAGCCCCGGGAACAACTTATATGAGCGGGAGCATGTAGGCTGCACGACAACTGGAGGAGTTCTGGATATGACGGAGAATGAATTGTCGTGCCCGTTTCAGAGGATCTTTGGTCCGGGGATGCGCGGCATGCACAGGCGGCTTCACGAACAGATAGCGGTCCCCGGGCAGCGGATAATGCCCGTGATCCGGGGTGCAGGGATTCCGGTCGATCTCCGGGATCTTGAGGATGAGATCGTGCTTTTCGCCGACCTGCCGGGGGTGGAGAGCGGCGATGTCGCAACGCGGCTCACCGGCCCGGGCACGCTACGGATCACTGTCCGGCGGCTCCTGGCGCCGGAGGAGGAACAGGGGGGCTACGCTCTCAGGGAGAGGCAGTCCGGCGAGATGACCCGGGTTGTGAGCCTCCCGGCAGACGTCACGGAAGAGGGTGCGACGGCTACCCTCGGGAACGGCGTGCTGGCGGTGCGGTTGAGAAAGGTTCCCGGGAAGCAGGGGATCGAGATCCCGGTCCGTGAAGAGGGCAAGTAGGCCGGCGGACTCCGGATACAGGAGGCGAGAGTCCCGGCAACGGCAGCGGGCCTCTGCGATCTCTCCAGATCTCAGGCTGCACCTGCCGTCCCGCGCGACTCCCGGGTGAGGCGACACGACCTTTAAGTGTGGTGAACGTGCTGGGGAGCCCTTGATCCGGCAGGTGGTTGCTTCAAAGAGAGGGGCCACCGGGATCGGAGGGGCCACGGGGCCGGCACGGGCGGCAGCGTTTCTCCCGGCGCGGCTCCGCAGGAGCCCATACATTGGAGGCATTGTCATGGCAGAGACACAGTTCACCGCAGAGGCGGGAAGGCAGGATATCATCATCACGCGGGAGTTCGACGCGCCGCGTGACCTCGTCTTCCGGGCATGCACGGAACCGGACCTGGTAGCGCAGTGGTGGGGGCCGAAGGGCACCACGACCGCGGTCGAGAAGATGGACGCGAAGCCGGGCGGCACGTGGCGTGTCGTTCAGCGCGACACCGAGGGCAACACGTTCGCGATGCACGGCGTCTTCCACGACGTTACGTCCGAGCGGATCGTCGACACCGTCGAGTACGAGGGCATGCCGGGCCATGTCGTGCTCGAGACGGAGACGCTCGAGGACCTCGGCGGCGGGAGAACGAAGATGACGGACCACCTGGTCTTCCAGTCGGTCGAGGACCGCGACGCGATGCTCCAGCAGGATATGAAGGAAGGCATGGTCGGGACCCTGGACCTGCTCGCCGGCGTTCTGGAGAACCTGAAGACCCAGAAACAGGCCGCGCCGGCACGGTAAACCCGTAGCGGCCGCAGCAGTCCGGGGGCGGTCGGGGGTAATCTCCCGGACCGACCCCACCCGGCGCACCAGCATCTCTTCTCTTTCTACGTCCCTCTCCGCGCAGAGGAGGTCCGTCACGGTCAGCGTCCCCTGCTTCTCCGGGGGCTCCGGCCGGGGTACACGGTGTCCGATCCGCCGTCATCGCACATCGTCTCATCGGTGCTCCCACGGGAGGAAAGTTTTTCATACAGGACCTCCGATGTCCGGAAAAAAGGAGAGGAAGAAGATGGCAGAAGCAACACTGACAGAGGAGAGAGGAAGACTATCCATCCAGCGCATCTTCGCGGCACCGCGGGAACGCGTCTGGAAGGCGTGGACCGACCCGGAGATGATAGCGCAGTGGTGGGGACCGGCGGGCTTTACGGCGCCGGTCGTCAGGGTCGACCTCCGCAAGGGGGGCAGGTACCATTTTTCCATGCGCTCGCCCGAGGGCCAGGAGTCCTGGAGCACCGGCGAGTATCGCGAGATCGTCCCGATGGAACAGCTCGTCTTCACCGACTCGTTTGCGGACGCGGAAGGCAACGTGGTCCCGGCCTCGGCATACGGGATGAGCGGGGACTGGCCGCGGGAACTCCTGGTGACGGTGACGTTTGAGGAGCACGGCGGCGGGACGAAGATGATCCTGCGGCATGAAGGCATTCCTGCGGGCGAGCCGCTCGAGCAGACCGAGGGCGGGTGGAGCGAGTCGCTCGAGAAACTTGCAAACGTCCTTGAGGAGGGGTTCGCAACCAGCCTCACCGCCAAGCCGGGAAAACAGGAGATCGTCATCACCCGCATCTTCGACGCGCCGCGCGACCTTGTATTCAAAGCGAGCATGGACCCGGAACTGCTGCCCCGGTGGTGGGGGCCGGGACGGTTTACGACCACGGTCGATGTGATGGATGCACGATCGGGCGGGATGTGGCGTTTTGTCCAGCGCGACGCCGAGGCGAACGAGTACGCGTTCCACGGCGTCTACCATGAGGTCAGCCCGCCCGATCGGGTCGTCGACACCTTTGAGTTCGAGGGCATGCCGGGGCACGTCATGCTCGAGACGGTGACCTTCGAGGACCTCGGCGGCGGGAGGACGAAGATGACGAACCGCACGGTCGCCCAGTCGGTCGAGGATCGCGACGGGATGGTCCAGTCGGGGATGGAGGAGGGGGTGAACGAGACCCTGGACCGTCTCGCCGCTCTCCTGAACGAGCTGCAGGGAAGGTAAGCCGAGACGATCATGGCACAAAAGATGGCAACGACAGCAGCCCCCGGGCGCTATGCGCCCGTCAACGGACTTTCGATGTACTACGAGACCCACGGGGCCGGCCGCCCGCTGGTCCTCCTCCACGGCGCCTTCATGACGATCGAGGGGTCGTTTCAGAGGATGCTCCCCACCCTCGCGGGGGCCCGGCAGGTCATCGCCGTCGAGCAGCAGGCTCACGGCCGTACCGGCGATATCGATCGACCGTTGACCTACGAGGGGATGGCGGCGGATACCGTCGAACTCCTCCGACAACTCGGGATCAGAGACGCCGACTTCTTCGGCTACAGCATGGGGGCCGCCATCGCCCTCGATATCGCCGTCCGGCACCCCGGCCTCGTGCACAAACTCGTTCTCGCCTCACCGAGCTACACGAGAGAAGGGGCCTACGCCGAGATGTACGAGGGGGAAGAGAACCTGAAGGCCGAGGACTTGGCCGACACCCCGTTCGTGGAAGAGTATGCCCGGACGGCGCCGAACCCGGGGGACTGGCCCGTGCTTGTCGAGAAGGTGAAACAACTGGACCGGGAGTTCCGGGGCTGGACGGCTGATGAGGTCCGGTCGATCCGGGCGCCCGTGCTCGCCATCATCGGCGACTCCGACGTCGTTCTTCCCGAGCATGCGGTGGAGATCTTCCGGCTGCTCGGCGGCGGCGTGCCGGGAGATCTCGTCGGGCTCCCGGTCTCAAGGCTCGCGGTTCTCCCCGGCACGACCCATATCACGCTCATCGACCGCACCGACTGGCTGCTAGAGATGATCGGGGAGTTCCTCGACGCGCCCGCCCCGGAGGCCGGGCGGGGATGAACGCCGGGCGGTCGCCCCTTACCTTTTTTCTTCTGGTCTTTGTCCTCTCCATTCCGTTCCTCCTCTTCGCCGGAACACCTCTCCCCGGTCCGCTGAACCTCCCCGTGAGCGCGTTCATGATCGTCTGCCCGGCCCTGGCGGCCTCGATCCTGGTCCGGCGGGAAGAGGGGGCCGGTGGGGTTGCGAGGCTGCTTGCACGGGTCGCCGACTTCCGGAAGATCCGGGCGGTCTGGTACCTCCCCATCCTCCTCCTGATGCCCGCGATCATGCTCCTCTCCTACGGCGTGATGCTCCTTTCCGGCCGGCCGCTCCCTGCCGATCCTTTCGTCCCGTATCTTCTGATCCCGGTCTTCGTCCCCCTCTTCTTTATCGCCGCCGCGTTCGAGGAGATAGGCTGGATGGGGTATGCCGCCGACCCCCTGCAGGAGCGGCGGAGCGCTCTTACGACCGCCCTGATCATCGGGGCGGTCTGGGCGGCGTGGCACTCCATCCCCTGGCTCCTCCTCAACACCCCCACCTGGGCGGCGGGGCAGGCCCTCTCCACGGTCGCGCTCCGGGTCCTCATCGTCTGGCTCTACAACAACACCCGCAAAAGCGTCTTTGCCGCGACCCTCTTTCACGGCATGATGAACGTTGCTGAGTTCTCGTTCCCGAACCTCGGCTCCCACTACGATCCCGTTGTCTCCGGGGCGATCGCGTCGGCGGTCGCCGTCGTCGTCGTGTTCCTCCGGGGGCCGGAGACGCTCGCCGGGTGGAGATACGCACACCGGCGAGACGCCGGCAGGTAGAGCAGGGGGAGCCGTTGAAGTTGGGCGTCCCGGAGGGGGGGGTAGCGTACCGACCGCAGGGAGAAGTCGGCACTTTATAAACCTCGACAGAAAGAACCCTCACCTGGATTTGGTGAGACTGCCATGCTTATCTTCGATCGCCCCGGTCCGGTCAATACGGAGAGCGTTGTGAACGCCGTTAGGGAGAATGCCTATCTTGCGGAGGCGATCATCGTCGCTTCCATTACCGGCGAGAGTGCGCTGAAGATCGCCCGTGTGGTTGCAGGAAAGCGGATCGCCTGCGTCTCATGCCCGCAGGGGATGGCATGGGAGGTCGACGGGATGGATACGGGAATCTTTGCCGATATACCGGAACTCCGTAATATTCGCGACGGGTGGAAATCCGGAGGCCTGGCGAGGGTACCCATGGAGATTTCGCCGCAGAACAAGGCTCTTCTCGACGAGGCGGGAGTTGCGGTTATCCGGGGCACGATTCCGTTCTTCGGCCCGAGTTTTTCCATGCGGGTCCACCTGGGCCATATCTCTTCTCTTGATATCATGGCAAAGACCCTCGAATTCTTCTCACCCGGGACCCTGGTCGGGATGGAATGCGTTCTCATGGCCGTAGATGCCGGGTTGATCCCCGAAGGTACCCCGGTGATCTGCTGTGCCGGAACGGAACGCGGGCTTGATACTGCATGGCTCGTCAGAAGCTCCGCATCGGCTAACATCTTCCACCCGGAACGGGGATTCCGGTTCATCAGGCCCCTGGCAAAGCCCGGTATTGCAGAGAATCCGCCGGTCGGTATCGGCTACATCCGGTAAAACAGCCGGGCGACCGGCGCTGACCCGGTCGGCCGGGATCGCGGCAGCCCTCTTCGTCGTGAGGACCGGCAGGGGATGCTACGCTTCTCACAGAGCCTGGTGGTTATCGCGAATATGCGCAGGGAGTCAGGTCTCGCTTTATTCCTGAAATATGGTCTGGGGTCATCGGGAAGTCGGAAGAGCAGGCCCGGACATCCCGGCGGCAGTCGTCGCGATGCGCCGGGCGCACGCGACCCGAAACTCTAACGGGACGATTCTCCATTCCTTGAGGGCCGTAAAGACCCGCGAGGTGCCGGGAAGCGACCTGGTGCGTTGCAGCAACCAACCGGCACGTTTAAAGGACTACAAACCAAAACCTCCATCATAGGGCTCCCTTGCACACGATCCTTCCCCGCCCCATAAAGTGACTGCTCATAGCCCTGACAGAGAAAGACCTGCTCAGCGTATTCGTCATCGCACTCAGTGCGTTCATGGGAACGGCGGCCATGAGCAGCATCAGCATCGCTCTTCCCCTCATCATGCAGGAGTTCGATTCGACGCTGGGTGTGGTCTCCTGGGTGCTGAACGGGTACATGCTCGTCCTTGCCGGATTTTGCGTCATCATCGGGAGGCTTGCGGATACTCGCGGCCTGAAACGCACCTTTCTTGAGGGCATTCTCCTCTTCTCGATCGCATCGCTCCTCTGCTTCCTCGCATGGGACATCCTGGCCCTGATCGTGGCCCGGGTCCTGCAGGCCCTCGGAGCCGCCATGTTCATCGCCAGCGGCCCGGCGCTCATGAAGAGCGGCTCCGACGCCACGATCCTGTTTGCCGCCGCCCTCACCGTTCCGGCATTGATCTGCAGTTATCTTGCACGTGACCGGCGAGACGAGGCGCGGGATCCGGGTCCGGTGCCGGCGGACGATCGAGCCTGCGATCCCGGTTTCTGATCGGTCTCTCCGGGCAACAACCCGACCGAACTGGACCTCATCGCCGGGCGGTTGCTTCCCTGGATCGCAACCTTTATAGTTAGGTCTGCCCTAACTAATGGGTATCAACTATGGCGGCGAGAGTTGAGCACCTGTTCGAAGTCTTTGACCGCCTGATCGCCATCAGAAATGAGTGCTCCAGCCAGATCTTCGTCGAGTGCGGCCTTGCGGAGATGACCGTGAAGCAGATCGCGTACTTGAAAGCGATCGACGGCCACGCCGACGTGACCTTCAGCCGGCTCGCCGAGATCACCGGGACCTCGAAACCCACCGTCACGGAGACGATCAACAAATTCGTCCGGATGGAATGCGTCTACCGGGAACGATGCCCCGACGACGGGAGGGTCGCCTACATCCGCCTGACCGAGAAGGGGCGGATGGTGGCGGAGGCCGAACGGAACGCCCTCTCCCGGATGGTCGAGAGAATGGTGCAGACACTCGACGAAGACGAGATCGACCTCCTGGTCGGGATCCTCGGGAAAGTCCGGTAATTTTTTCGCCGGCTGAATGGTTAGGTGAACACGAACTAATTACTTGGGTTATCATGCATCCATCACAACTTGACGTTACCAGAGAGAGAATGGTCATACCGCTCTTCGAGGCCGTGGTCTACCCCGGCGCCCGGACGAAGTTCAAGGTCGGCACCGGGACCGGAAAGGTGCTGCTCGCCGCGGTGAACAGCGCCGGCTCGACCCATGCGGTCGGCCTTACGGTCCGCGAGGGCATGGACCCCTCGGAAGCCTCGGCCGACTCGCTCTACCGCACGGGGAGCCTGATCGAGATCGCACACGTCCAGCCCGCGAACGACGGCTACCTCGTCTTCGGCGAGGCCGTCGCAAGGGTGAAGGCCACGAGGCTGATCGAGGCCGACGGGCTCTTCTCCGCCTTCTGCGAACCCGTTCCCGACCTCTTCGACCTCGACGAGGGGAGCCGGGCGGAGTTCCTCGCGAAGATCCGGGCGGTCATCCGCGACGTCAGCGGCCACTTCCAGGGCTCCGAGCAGTTCACCCGCCCCATCGAGAAGATGGACTCCATCGACCAGATCATGGGGTTCGTCATGCCGTTCCTCCCCGTCGACCTCGCCGAGAAGCAGGAGCTCCTCGAGATCACCTCGATCCGCGGCCGTTACGCCGCGTTCCTTGACCTCCTGACCCGCGTGAAGGAGGGGATCGAGATCCGGATCGAGGTCGCGAAGAAGACCTCCGAGAAGGTCGGCAAGGCGAACCGCGAGGCGATGCTCCGCGAGCAGCTCAAGGTGATCCAGGACGAGCTCAACGGCTGCGACGGCTCCGACGGCGAAGACGGCTACCGGGAGCGGATTGAGCGCTCGACGATGCCTGAAGAGGTGAAGAAGAAGGCGCTCGCCGAACTGAAGAAACTCGAGAGCGGCGGCAGCCAGCACCACGAGAGCCAGGGTATCCGGAACTACCTCGATCTCCTGCTCGACCTGCCCTGGACGGTCGAGGAGAGGAAGAGCATCGATATCAACGAGGCCCGGCAGGTCCTCGAGAGCAACCACAACGGTCTCGAGAAGGTCAAGGAGCGGATCGTCCAGCACCTCGCGGTCATGAAGCTCAAGGAGGAGAAGCAGGGCTCGATCCTCCTCTTCACCGGCCCGCCCGGCACGGGGAAGACGAGCCTCGGCCGGAGCATCGCCGACGCGTTGGGGAGAAAATACGTCCGGATCAGCCTCGGCGGCGTCAAGGACGAGGCGGAGATCCGGGGGCACCGGCGGACCTACGTCGGGTCGCTCCCCGGCCGGATCATCCAGGGGATGAAGAAGGCAGGGACGAAGAACCCGGTCTTTATCCTCGACGAGATCGACAAACTCGCCGTCTCCTACTCCGGCGACCCGGCGAGCGCCCTCCTCGAGGTCCTCGACCCCGAGCAGAACAGCACGTTCTCGGACCACTACCTGGAGGTTCCCTACGACCTCTCCGATGTGCTCTTCATCGCGACCGCGAACAGCCTCGCGACGATCCCGGCCCCGCTCCTCGACCGGATGGAGCTGATCGAGATCTCGGGCTACACCAAGAGCGAGAAGTTCGCGATCGCGAAAGATCACCTGGTCCCGACCACCCTCGCGGAGCACGGCCTCGACGCGGAGAGACTCCGGTTCGAGGACGAGGCCCTCGCGGCGATCATCGACCGCTACACCCGCGAGGCCGGCGTCCGGGCGCTCAAGAAGCAGATCGCCCGGGCCGCACGGTATGTCTCCGAAAAGATCGTCTCGGGGACCGCGACCCTCCCGTACGTCGTGACGGCGGAGATGCTCCCGGAGGTTCTCGGGAAAGAGACGGTCCGGCAGGACGTGGCGAGGAAGGAGAGCCCGCCCGGCGTCGTCACGGGCCTCGCATGGACCCCTGTCGGCGGCGACATCCTCTTCATCGAGGGGACGTTCATGCCCGGCAAAGGGAAGCTCACCCTGACGGGCCAGCTTGGGGACGTGATGAAGGAGTCGGCGCAGATCTCGCTCAGCCTTATCCGGTCACGGTTCGCGGCCGCTGCCCCCGGGTTCGACTTCTTCGGAAGCGACATCCACATCCACGTCCCGGCGGGAGCGACCCCGAAAGACGGCCCCTCGGCGGGCGTGACCCTGTTCACGGCCCTCGCCTCCCTCATCACGGGAAGAGCGGTCGACCCGACGACCGCGATGACCGGCGAGGTGACGCTCTCCGGCGCCGTCCTCCCTGTGGGCGGGATCAAGGAGAAGGTCCTCGCCGCTCACCGGGCGGGGATCAAGAAGGTCGTCCTGCCCCAGGAGAACGAGCGGGACCTCGTGGACGTGCCCGAAGACGTCCGGCGCGACCTCGTCTTCGTCACGGTGGAGACGATCGAGGACGTCCTCCGCGAGGCGCTCAACGTCGCGCTGCCGGGACCGGTCATGCACTACGCGGGCAACCGGTTCGTCCCGGCACACAACCTCTGAGCGGGGGGCACCCCCCTTCCCTGCTCTTGCGGGACAAGGGTGACGCAGTCCCGGGCACTACTAAGATTGTTCATTTTTCCCCTCATAAGGGACAGAAACCTATTTGGGATCGCGGCGTCAGTCGGGGGCCGGGAAGGGATACAGCATGCAGGAACCGAAAGGTCTGGATCGGCTCAGGGACCGGTTCGTGGGGGAGTGGGACCTCGACGTGACCCTCCGGATGCCCGACGGCAGCACCCTTGCAGGCACGGGCACGGCCACGGCCCGGGAGGTTGCCGGCGGCTACGGCATCCAGAACGATCTCTCGTTCACGCTCGGCGGGAAGCCCTACCAGGAGACGGACCTCTGGACCTACGACCGCGAGAAGGGGACGGTCCACATGTTCGGGGCGGGCTCCGACGGGAGCACGCACGACCATACCGGCAGGTGAAAGGACCCCGACACCCTGGAACTGCACTGGAGCGGCCCCGGAGGGATGGAAGAGACGATCACGGCCGCCTGGGAGGGTGCCGACACCCTTCGCATTCGGTCTGAGACGAGGGTTGCGGGGAAACCCGGCTCCGTCATGTACTCCGTGGGGAGGAGGCGGAAGGGATGAGAAAAAAGTTACATCCCCGCCCGGGAGAGGATGGTCTCGGCCACCTCTCCGGGGCTCGTGAAGGGGAAGTCCTCCGGCTTCAAGAGAGTGCCTGCTTCGCCGGCGGTCATCTCGACGCCGCCTGCCCTGCAGGTTGTCGCCGCTCCGGCCGGGAATGCGGCAAGGAGGTCTTCGGGTGTTTCGATAGGAAACTTCGCGCCGGCGAGGGCGCCGACAATCTGTGCACGGATCTCTTCTCTGACGTTCATTGCTTCGCCTCCGTCATCCCGGCGATATCCCGGGCGGCTTTTGCCAGCGAGCAGTCGTCGCTGTGTTCTTCGCAGCCGAAACAGGCGCTCTTCACTGCAGTAAGCGCCTGCTCTACTTTCTCGTCCGATACGGACGCTCCGGTGTAACTCCATTCAGGCACGTTCTCACCGTCCTCCTCGTTGGATGGTTAGAATAATATAGATGACCGTCATTAAACTATACCGGATTCTCGTGCTACACTCTCATAACTGTAAAGAGCATGACTCTGATCGGAGTGCCGGAGATCTGGTAGCCGACAGGGCGGAAGAGCGCTACGGCAGAGAGATCCGGGAGATTCAATCCGAGATTGCCGGCCTCAGGAGCGAGCTCCGGCGGTTTATAGAGCATGCGAACAGGCAAAACATCGAAACCATCATCGGCAGGCTTCGCGAGGAGTATGCGGGCGTCTTTATCGGTCAGCACCTCTCCGACGCCGACCAGAGGCTCCGGGAGCGGATGATCCGGGACTGCCCGATGCGGGAGCGGTGTTATACCGCGTTTTACGAGTTTCTCAAGACCTCTGCGGAGCATATCAGGGACGGCGAGGTGAGCGAAGAGATCGTCCTGTCCTATCGCGACCGGCTCGCGGAGATGCGGAAGAGCGGGAAGTTCGACAGTTGTTCCACCTGTTTTGCCGAGACGAACCGTCTCTTCGAGAAACAGCTCGAACTGATGCGCTCGCTCGGGATCTACCAGAGGAACCGGGAGACTTCTCCGTCTATCGGGGACCTTCCTGATGAGGTGCTGGTCGGAGAGATCCTTGAACCGCTCGCGAACCGGCACAGGTTCAGGATCGTGCAGGCGCTCGCCGCCGAGCTGCAGACGTTCTCGGCTCTCTCGGACCTGACGGGACTCCGGGGAGGAAACCTGCTCTTCCACCTCAAAAAACTCCAGGATGCCGGGATGATCCTGCAGCGGCACGAGCGGGGAGACTACATCATCACCGGGAAGGGCTATAAGACGCTCGAGGGTATCTGCGCTCTCTACGCTGCTCTGGAGTCGTAGGGCGTCCGGGCCCTTCCCCCGACGCAAGCCGCCGGGGCTCCGGAGGAGTATCCGAACATCTCCCCGGAGGAATCCGGACATACATTTTTATCCCGTTAAGGATAGGTTGGCCGGCGCTCTCTCACGAGACGGGACCGGACACGGTCCCCGGAATTCTGTCGGCGCCGAACGATGAGAGGTGTAAACGAATGCAGCAGCAGGAGAGATTGAAGATGCCAGGCGAACTGATCGGTGAGTCACGAGGAAAGATCATCGGCACGAGGATCGTTGAACTCCTCGAGACCAGCCCGAAGATCGAGACCACAGACCAATCGACCGGCAAACTGCTGGATCTCGATGCGGAGGACATGTCAACTGCGTGGAGTGTGTGGCGGTCTCCGGATACCTTCTACGCAGAGGGTATGGGGGTAACCACATCAAAAGACGGCGAGATGGCCATGTACACCGGATCGGGTACTGGTAAGGGTAGTGCGGGAAGCCCGGAGACCAGTTTTCATGGCATGCTCGTGTTCCGCTCGTCCACCCCGAAATGGGCCCGTCTCAATGGAATTGCCGTCATGGTCGAATATACCGTTGACGCCGACGGCAATACCCATACAAGACTCTGGGAGTGGAAGGGACGGCCGTGACAGGCATATGAACCTTGAGAGGATCATACCGGGAGGGAACCACAGCCAGGGCGATGATCCTCGAACCGTTCAATCCGAAAAGACATTCCATTGAGGAGGTTGCCGGCCTCATCTACGATACCGAGCCGGCGTATTTCCCGCTCGTCTTTGGAAGGGACCGCGAGAAGGCTCTTCTGAAGATTGAGAGCCTGATTCTGGCGGGCGGCAATGCCTTCGGGCACGACAGTATCACCTGCGCCGTCCGGGCAGGCAGGGTCGCCGGGGTCCTGGTCATGCAGGCCCCGGATGCCCCCGGCCTCCGGGAGGAATCTCTCGTCATCGCCCGTGCGGCCGGCCCCGTCACAGCGGCCCGGTTTCTCCTCGCCGAGTTGCTGATCTTTGCACCACACTACCTGAAGAGGACCACGGAGCCCGAATACTACATCTCCGGCCTCTCGGTCGTCCCGGCAGAGCGGGGCCGGGGGATCGGCGCCGCCCTGCTCGAAGGCGCCGTCCGGCAGGTCCGGTCCCGCGGGGGCGGGAGGACTGTCCTCTCCGTCATCGCCCCCAATCCCCTGGCGGTGCGGCTGTATGAGAGAGCGGGGCTTCGTACCGTGTCCGCTCACAGGGCGTGGGTGCCGTTTCGGATTCTCAGTGTCCTGACCATGATCTACGATCCGGTGCAGGACGGATCCGGAGGACCATAACGGGAACGGTCGATACCCGGCTCCCCGCTGTCGACGGAGAGGAGGCGCACGGAAACGATCGAGCACAGGATCTCTCCTGATCATGCTCTTCTCCATGCCGGAGACTGCATGGATGCGGGGTCGCATAACAACCCCGCAGTATCTCCGGAGGGAACCTGCGAAGGGCGGGACTCCGGGTCCCTGTTCTGGACCCTGAGACTCCGGCAAAAGATAATAAGGGCGGCGAAGGGAGCAGAACCCCCCGTTGTGCCGTAAGGCGAGAGCAGGTTTCTGCTACCCCATACGTGTGTTACTCAGATTATTACCGATCACCACAGTTTCCCCATGTCGACACCCACCAGTCCGACGACGGCGCCCGTCGAGTTCTTCACGGGGGCGTACCCGGTGATGAGGACGGCGGTCTCGTTGCCCCACTCTCCGATGTAGAACCCGGGATCTGCGGAGGGTTCCGCAAAGCCGGCGAGGAACGGGGCGTCCTCCTCCGTGGGCACGTAGATCTCGCCTATCGTGGCTCCGTTACCGCTGCCGTAATCCGCGTCCACAACGTACTCGGTGGCGTTCTCGGTCTTGCGCATCGTGTAAATGTAGATGACTCCGGGGTTCGCGCCCCGGAAGGCATCGAGCCGGTCGCGGATGGCGGTGAACGCCGGCGTCGTCTCGTCGCCGGGTTTGAGCGCGGCGAGAGCGTCACCGTCTATCTTGCCGGCAATCTCCGCTGAGAGGGCTTTCAGCCGTTCCTGCGTGATCGGGTTCCCCGCCTGGATGCCTGCCACCCCGGTGCCGGCACCGCTCGCGTTCGTTACCGGGGCATACGCATAGATGACGGAATAAATTTCGGCCGTGGGTTCCTCAAAGCCAGCAAGGAGGACGGTGTCGAGGTCTGTCAGGGCATAGCCTTCGCCTATCGCGACGGCGTTGTCGTCGCTGCCGTAGTCTGCATCCACAACATATTCGACGGTATTCCCGACCCTGCGCATCGTATAGATGTAGGTGATCTCGGGGTTTGCGGTCCGGAAAGCATCGAGCCGGTCGTGGATAGCAATATACGCCGATCCGTTCTCATCGCCAGACCGGAGAGCGGCGTGAGCGTCACCGTCTATCTTGCCGGCAATCTCCGCCGCGAGAGTTTCCAGCTGCTTCTGCGCGATCGGACTTCCCGGCTCGAGGCAGACCAGCCCGACGCCGGCTCCGCTCGCGTTCAGGATCGGGGCATATCCGTAAATGGCAGAATAAACCTCGGCGGTGGGTTTCTCAAAGCCGGCGAGGTACCAGGCTTCCGGGTCCGCAACATGGTATCCCCCGCCGATTGCGTATGCACCGGTGTTGTTGTAGTCTGCATCAACGGCTTGCTCGATGGCGTTCCCCGTTCTGCGCATCGTAGTGATGTAGATGATCTCGGGGTTTGCAGACCGGAATGCATTGAGCTGGTCGTGGATGGTGGTATACGCCGGGGTGTTCTCGTCGCCGGGCTTGAGCGCGGCGAGAGCGTCGCCGTCGATCCGCCCTGCAATCTCCGCCGCGAGAGCCTTCATCTCGTCCGACGTCGGGACCTTCGGCACCGAGGGCGCCTGTGCGGGCGCCGGTTCCATCTCTCCCGGTCCAAGTGCAATCATAATTCCTGCTGCGACGATGATCAGGGCCACGAGGGCGGTGATCGCTCCGATCAGAATATTCTGTTGCGTCACAATATACGCTCCGTTCAGGGATTTGCATTATTGGGGTTTGAACTTAAACATTTGGAAATTTGCCATGATTATATGTGTCTGTATAAATGATATGGACGGATACGTTTTGGTAGATCGTAAAATGTGACATTCTTGAACATTTCAGCGCCGCAGATCTGCAGTCACCAGGAATTTTTCGCTTTCTTGATGATGTGAGCGCTTCTGTCCGGCGTCGTCGTCGAAGGCCCGATAGAACGGACCTGAGCACCCGCGACGTCCTGGTGAGCGACCCCGACGGGTATCGCCTGGTCTCTACCACGCCGGACTTTGGTCGCATGCGGGATTTCGAGACGACCATGCGGGGTGTCCAGGAGCCGTGAGTGTACCGGCGATACCTTGAATATCGATAGGCTGTCAGAAGCGAGCGGATGTGGCGGAGAAGGGGAGAATGTCTCCGGTACGCACTCCGGAGGCGATGATGGGAGCAAGACCGTTCAAGATCGATATCCCCGACGAAGAGCTCGAAGATCTGGCACGCCGGCTCGAGGCCACGCGCTGGCCCGACGAGGTGAAGGGTGCGGGGTGGGAGTACGGCACAGACCCGGGGTTCATGAAGGAGCTCGCGGACTACTGGCAGCACGAATACGACTGGCGGACCCGCGAAGCGGAGTTGAACCGGTTCGCGCAGTTCACCGCGGAGCTCGACGGCATGGAGGTCCACTTCGTGCACGAGCGCGGCAGGGGCCCTGAGCCGATACCCCTTATCCTGACGCACGGCTGGTCGGGCTCGTTCTACGAGTTCTACAAACTCATCCCGCTCCTGACGGACCCCGCGGGCCGCGACGGCCGGTCGTTCGATCTGGTCGTGCCGTCCATGCCGGGGTTCGGGTTCTCCGCCCGGCCCGATGAGCCCGGCTGGGATATCGGCAGGACCGCCGACCTCTGGCACACCCTCATGACCGACGTGCTCGGCTATGAGCGGTACGCCGCCGGCGGGACCGACTGGGGGAGCGGTGTTTCGAGGCTGCTCGGGGCCCGGTACCCGGAAGCGCTGACGGGGATATACCTCTTCAACTTCGCCTACCCCGACTTCACGCCCGGCCAGGACGCTCTCCCCGACCTTACCTACGCCGAGCGGGCGTACCTGGAAGGGACGGAGGGGTGGCTCTGGACGCCCGGCGCCGCATACGCGATCGTCCAGAGCAATCGCCCGCAGACCCTGGCGTACGGCCTGAACGACTCGCCGGTGGGTCTCGCGGCCTGGCTGCTCGACAAGTTCCGGGACCTCTGCGACTGCGACGGCGATCTCTCAACGCGCTTCACCCGGGACGAGCTGATCACGAGCGTGATGATCTACTGGCTCACGGAGACCGCCGGCTCGGCGGCACGGACATACTTCGAGAACACCTTCGCGACCCCGGTGCTTGCTCCCGGCGAGCGGATCGAGGTGCCGGTCGGGGCCGGCATCTTCACCCGGCACGTCGGCATCCCTCGTGAATATGCCGAACGGAGCATGAACGTGCAGCACTGGACCGAGATCCCGCGCGGCGGCCACTTCGGGGCCATGGAGGAGCCGGAGTTGCTCGCCGGAGATATCCGTGCGTTCTTCTGGAGCATCATGTAAATCCGGGAGGCGGCGGGACAAGCCGGTAGATGCGCCCCGTCTTCCCGGTCGGCCCCCGCTCCTCTGCGGTCAGGATGTAGAGTTCGTGCTCCGCGTCCTCCCCGAATGCGAGGACGTATGCCCCCACGCTCCGGCTCCCGGCCACCTCGACTTCATCAAACTCCCACATCCCACCGGCCCGTTCCGGAGGCGTCGCGGCGAAGACGATCCCGTCGCCGTCGGCCCCCGCCCGGTTCCACTCCCCAAAGACGTAGCGCCCGACGAGCCCGGGGAGCGCCTTCCCGCGGTAGACATACCCGCCGATGACGACCGCCCCGATGCCGCCGGGCTGGTTGGCATTCGGGTACTCGATGATCGCCGGAACGAGGGGCTCGCCCCGCCGGCCGGTCCGGGGCACGTCCGCCGGCGACTCGCGGGGGTTGTCGGGGTCGAAGGCGTGATTGCCCTCCCGGAGGTTCCATCCATGATTCCCGCCCGGAACGATCATCTTCACCGACTCCCAGAGGTACTGCCCGGCGTCGGCGGCGAAGAGCCGGTACTCTCCTCCGGCATCGAACGTCATCCTCCACGGGTTGCGGAGGCCGTAGGCGCAGATCTCGTCCCGCCCCGCTCTGCCGACGAAGGGGTTGTCGGGCGGGATCCCGTAGGGTCTGGGGCCGTCGACGTCGATCCGCAGGATGCTCCCGAGCAGCGTCTCGATATCCTGCCCGTTTCCTCCCGGCGGATGGCCTCTCCCGGTATCGTTCGCGCCGCCGCCGTCGCCGAGCGGGATGTAGAGATAGCCGTCGGGGCCGAAGGCGATCGAGCCGCCGTTGTGGTTCGACTGCGGCTGGTCGACCTCCAGGATCACCCGCTCTGAGCCGGGGTCCGCCCGGTCGGGGGTAGCGACGGCGAACTCCGAGACCCGGCTCGTGTGGTCCCAGCCCTCCGGCGCCCCGGCCCTGAGCGGAGCGCTGTAGTAGACGAAGAACCTCCCGTTCTCCCTGAACTTCGGGTGGAACGCAAGGCCGAGGAGCCCGCGCTCGTCGTAGCCGGTGCGGAGGTCGACGACGCGATCGGCGATGTCGAGGAAGGTCCCATCAACGTCGGCGCCGATGACCCGGACGACGCCCGGGAGGTCCGCGACGAAGAGCCGCCCGGTCCCGTCGGCGGGGGACGCGAGCGCGACGGGCATGGTGAACCCCCCGGCGATGAATTTGAGGCCGATCCGTTCCCGGTTTGCTCTTTCTGGCATGATACTCCCACTCCCTGCGGGAATGGATCGGGCTGAAGTACTTAAACCCTGCTGCCGGGAGACTGGGAACCCTGCTATTGCGGCTATCCCGGCCCTCTCTCCTCCTCCATCATCTTCGCCCGCATCTCCTTCGCCCGACAGATGAGATACTCCAGTTTCACCAGTCCGCCGGCGGTCCCGCAGGCGCCCCTGCTGCACGCCTCGTCGTGCAGCCTGTGGCACTCCTGTTCGATGCGGTTGAGGTCGCCCATGGTATACGTGTGATACCGGGCGAGGATATCCCCATACTCATCGGTGAACGCATCGATCTCCCTGAGGAGATCCATCCGGCCCGTTCTTGCCGTCCGCTCCATGATACGTTCTTGCCATGCCGGGGAGTTATCCTTTCCGGAATGAAAGGGCCGCTTGATAACCGCTCTGCCGGGTGAAGCGGGATCGGGTCCGGCCCGGCTTCTCCGGCAATCAGCCCTGCCTGATCCGCGAGACGATCCCCTTCACGCCGCCTGCGACGATGAAGGCCACTCCCCTGACCCAGACCGTAAAGAAATCGAGAGCGACGGATCCAAGCGTCTCTTCCGGGAACATATGCTCGCGCACGTTCCGGAGCGAGAAGTATGCGAGGAGCATCCAGGCCGTCGCGACGAGCCCCTGGCCGATCACCGATATCCAGAGGCCGAGGGTGGCAAAGACCATGGCCATGGCGTAGCCGAGGAGGCTCGTGAAGAGCGCCGAGAAGAAGTTCAGCACGGCCCCGCGCGAGATCACGTCGCGGAGCTGCGGCAGGAGCATGACCGCGAAGAGTACTGTGATGCCGGTTATGGCGAAGTCCTGCCAGGTCGTCTTGATCACCCGTGCGCACGCGGCACAGCATAGAGATATCGACGTGCGAACATATCAGATCGGCAGATCCGGGCGGGTCCCGGGTCAGACGGCTGCCGTCCCGAGGTAGTCTTTCTCCGCGGCGACCGCCCGCTCCTGCCAGTCGGCGGCGACCCATCCATACTCCGAAAACCGCGGGGAGACGAAGAGCCCGGTGCCGCCGTTCTCGAGCGTCCAGACCTCCTGCCCAGGCGTGAACGTGCCGTCGACCTCGCCTGCCGCCGCGTGGTAGACGATCGCGTCGATCTCCTTGACCACCGAGGCGACGACGAGGTTCGGGGCGAGATAGGACTGGTCGGTGTCCTCCCCGATGAGGTAGACGTCGGAGGTCTCGCGGGCGGCGTCCACGATCCCGGTGTTCGAGGAGCCCGCGATCATCAGGACGACGTCGACACCCTCCCTGCGGAGGTCACGGGCGATCGCGCCCGCACGTTCCGGCATCCCGAACCCCTCGAAACTCTCGCCGACGTAGCGGACCGTGACGTTCACGGAGGGGTCGTATGCCGCCGCCCCTGCCCGGAACCCCTCGACGAAGGGGTCGATGACGGCGACCGGCGCACCGGCGATCGCACCGATCCTGCCCGTCTCCGTCATGTTCGCCGCCATCACGCCCGCGAGGTAGGATGCCCCGTAGGGAACCATCACGGCGTCACAGGCATTCGGGAGGCCGTAATTCGCCTGTTCGAGGGTGAAGAACCGGATATCGGGGTTCGTCTCCGCCCACGCCCGGGAAGCGTCGGCGAACTGGAACCCCTCGGTGATGACCAGGTCGGGCTTCTCGGTGAAGTTCCGCGCGGCAAAGACGGCGTCAAGGAGCGCGAGATCGTCATACGAGAACTCCCGCTTCGTGAAATCATACGACTCCTGCGCCCGGAAGAGGCCCCGGTACGCGGTGTCGGCAAACGACCGGTCGCCTTTTGCCAGCGGGTAGACCATCCAGATCACCGGGCCGTCGCCGGCAGCACCGGGCGAGGAGAGGCCGGGGAGGCGCGGGGTTACGTCCGCGGACGCGACCGGGGTGTTCTCGCAGAACTCCCCGCCCTCGACCGTCCAGCGGGTATAGTAGCCGGCGAGCGGGCCTGCCGAGGAGTGTTCGCCGAACCGGAGGGGGCCCGAGGCGCCGGTGACGGAGGGGCGAGCGCCCGCCCGGATCATCGTTGCGGCCTCGCTCGCCTCCTGGGGGTCCCAGCCTTTGACGATGCCGTCGCCGGAGACGACCCGGCGCAGGGAGGCGGCGGGCGACTCCTTCGGGGCCGCCTCCTGCCGGGCCGCGGTGTAGACGGCCAGGAGGAGGGCGTCGTAGGTCTGAGCGGCAAACGCCGGCGGCGCCTCGCCGAAGACCTCCTCGTAGGCGATCGCGTAGCCGGTCGAGGGGTCGGAAGAGAGCGACGTGCCCCGGATTCCCTCCGCCCGCTCGCCGAGGCTCTCTATCAGGTAGGGCGAGCGGGCGGCGTCGGTCAGGAAGAGACCGGCGGGCGAGCCCGTTGCGGCGAGCGCGTCCGCGATCCCGGCCGCCTCCTCGGGGTAGACGGCCGCGACGACCATATCGGGCCCTTCCTCGCCTATCCGTGCGGCCACTTCCGTGAAGTTATCGGAGACCTCGACGATGGTCGTTCCGGTGAGCCGGACCCCGGTCATCGCCGCCGCCGCAGGGGCAAGCCGTGCGAACGTCTCCCCGTAGGTGGTGTTCGCGGCGACGAGCGAGACGTTCCGGACGCCGGTATCCCGGAGGGTCCCGAAGATCGCCTTCAACTGCTCGCCGTCGGCGGAGCAGGTCCTCCAGACGAGCTCGTTCTCCCGGTACTCGGCCGTGACGAGGCCCGACGTGGCGCTCGGCGAGATGAGGATCTTGCCCCGTTCCGTGACGAGAGGCGCGATCCGGACGAGTTCCGCGCTCGTCGCGGGGCCGATGATGACGTCGATATCCTCCCGCCCGGCAAGTTCCTCGGCGTATCCGGAGATGTTGCCGGCGCTCGTGTCCCGGTAGACGAGTTCGATCGCGCGGCCGTCTACGCCGCCATGCCGGTTCAGCGCGTCCACCGCCCAGGCGAGCCCTTCGATCGAGTGCGTGGCAAGCGGCCCGCTCGCGGGCAGCAGGACCCCGATCCGGACGGGGCCGGGATCGGCCGTTGCGGTGCATCCTGCAGAGAGGACTGTTATCGTGACGGTACAGATGAGCATGAGGACCGGGATAAGGGGCGATGTTCGTGCGGTCATGGTAACTTCGTCCGGGCGCCTGGTGCGGTCGGCGGATAGTCATACGTACTCGGCGGCGGCTCACATATCGCTTTTCTTTGGTCTCCGGCTCCGATCGAGCGGGGTCTCGCCCCTGCCTCCCGGCAGGCCCCGCCTGAAAAATTAAGATCGTCTCCTCTCTTCCTTCTCAGGCGCCGCCGGCCCGGTCAGAGAGAGCCCGAACGGTTCAAAGTCCCTGACATCCACGTTGTGAGACCCCGGGGCGATTGCCGGGATGATGAACCGAAAGAACTCGCTCGCGAACTGCTCGTAGCTGAATCCCTCCGCCTCGATCACCATCTTCCATTTGTTCTCCATGGAGAGAATGCCCATGAAGGACGTCATGAGATACATCGAGGTCAGGAACGGATCGAGATCCGGCCGGATCGTCCCGTCTTCGATCCCCTCCTTTATTGCGTCCGCCAGGATCAGGCGGCAGGTGCCGTAGCCCTTCCCGATCTCTGCGGCGCAGGGGTTCTCCCTCGAGAACCGTTCGGACCCATAGAAGTGGATGAGCCGGAGGTAGTCGGGGTGTTCCTGTGCGAACCGGTAATAGGCCTGGCCCATCAGGACCACCCTGACGATGCCGGGGACCTCTCTTTCCATGCACTCCGCGTATCTCGCCTTGAGGATCTCGACGCCGCGGAGCACGACAGCGGCGAAGAGAGCCTCTTTGTTTTTGAAATAGAGATAGATGGTCGCCTTGTTCAGTTCAACCTCCCGGGCTATGCCCTCCATCGAGACGTCTTCGTAACTCCGGGAGAAGAAGAGGCGCTCGGCTGCATCGATGATCTCGTTCCTCCGCTGCTCCTTCTCGCGCTGTCTCCTATCGGCGACTCCCATAGCTTCACCCGATCCTTATTGAAATCCCCAATGTAACCGCGGGAAACCGGCCATTATAAGAAATACTCGGGCTCCTTTCGTTCCCGGTACAGTGTACTCAGCCGCACCGAAGCGTCCCTGACCAGACCGGGCTTCATCGTTCTCGCGTGGGCGGGACAGTTCTTGATGCAGGCGCAACACGTGATGCACTTCTCCGTATCGACCGAGTAGCCGTCTTCCGGGTCGATGGCGCCGGTGGGGCATCCCTCTGCACAGACCCCGCACCCGGTACACGCATCGCTGACTGCAACAAAGTCAACCGTCCAGAGTGTCGGGTCTCCCCGGTAAGGGCGGCAGCCGGGTATCGCTACATCAATCCGGTCGGCCGACGGGACGGCGTTGAGTTTCTCCCGGATCTTACACCCGAACAACTCTGCCTGGCGCAGGTCGCTTGCATCCGGGCGCCCTTCTGCCGTCGGCGTCTCGGCGCTGGAGAACGAGTGTTCCCCGATGAACGCTGCGCCGGCGATCGGTCTGCAGCCACGCTGAGCCAGCATATCGTTCAACTCGATGAGCGCATCGTCATACACGCGGTTGCCGTAGACGACGACACCTACCGCGGGCGTGTCATGGGCTTTGATCGCCTGCAACCACTCCACCAGGAGGGCCGGCACCCTTCCCATGTACACCGGGACCGCAACGACGAGCAGTTCGTTCTCCGATGTCTCCAGCGGCTCTCTCCTCGCGTCCGGCGTGGTGATGTCGATGATTTCCGCCTTGTCGTGGTTTATTCCCCGTGCGATACCCTGGATAACCGTCTTTGATGTTCCCGTAGGCGAGAAACATACCAGTTTCAGCGATTCAATCTTCATACTCTCTCCTCCGTCCGGTCTGCGGCCGCGATCGTCTTCAGCAGCCACGCCATGTTCTTTCCGGCTTCTTTCGCCCTTGCCATGCCTTCTTCGTCCCTCAGGACGTCCCCGATATCCCGGCCGATACCGATCACCGGGACTCCCGGGACCGTCATCCCGCTGTAGAGCATGAAGTGGAGCAGGGTGTCGACGGTATGGTTTGCACCGGATCTCCGCACGGCTGCCGCGGCGGTCGCCGCTTTGCGCTGGAAGGGCCGGCCGTTCGCCCTGGCCACCACGCCCGCCCGGTCGATCAGGGCTTTCATCTCGGACGTGACGTCGAGGAAGTAGACCGGCGAGCCGAGGACGATCCCGTCGGCATCGATCATCTTCTCGATGCAGTCGTTCACGATATCGTCGTCAAAAGCGCACCGCAGGTCCCGGTTCTCAAAGCATCTCCGGCAATCAGCGCATCCGCGGATCATCTGCCCGCCGACCTGGACGAGTTCCGTCTCGATGCCCTCGTTCTCGAGTTCGTCAAGGATCCGCCGGATCAGGATGGACGTGTTGCCGTCCTTCCGGGGGCTTCCGTTGAATGCAACGACTTTCAGTCTTCTCATCTCCCTTCACCCCTTCCTTTGATCTCATCCGCGCTCCGGGGCTCCGTTGCCCAGTCGTCGATGAGCGCACGGGTGAGGCTGAGTCTCGGCGGAAGAGTCGGGAGATGGTCGCGGTCAACCCATACGGTGCTCTCGACCTCGACGCCGTCCGGGGCGACTTCTCCCCCGTCGTAATCGGCAACGAAGCCGAGCATGAGCGAGTCGGGGAACGGCCACGGTTCGCTTGCACGATACCGGATATTTTTGATTGTAATCCCCGTCTCCTCACGGACCTCGCGGCGCACGGCATCCTCGACCGACTCACCGGGCTCGACGAACCCGGCGACGAGGCTGTACCTGCCGGGTGGCGCCCTGATCCCCCGGACCATGAGGATGGTGTCGTTCATTCTCACCAGGACGATGATCGCCGGGGAGAGCCGGGGATACACGATCCGGTGGCAGGACGGGCAGACCCTGGCCCGCTCTGTTTTTACGGGTTCCGTTGCCGCACCGCACCTCCCGCAGAACCGGGTGGTCCGGTCGTAGTCGATGATCTGAGCAGCAAGCGCGGCAACGGCAAGTTCCTCGTCCGGGATGAGGCCGGCAAGTTCGCGCACGCCGGAGTATGCCAGCCCTTCGGGCAGGGGGAGGTCGCCGGGGACCTCGACGGCATAGCAGGGAACGAGCCCCCGGTGGCCGAGGTAACGGGCATCCTTCTTCAGTCCTTCCGGAAGGTCCGGAAGTGTCTCCTGAAAGATGGTCGGCGTGCTGCCGCTCCTGACGCAGACCCCCCCGTCACGGACAAACACCAGGCATGCATCTTCCGGGAGCCGGTCCGGTTCCGGGTACTGCTTGTGCAGACAGCCGACTGCAAACCTTGCTCTATGCTCCATAAAAACCCCCAATTCCCATGATCCCGGGCCTTTCGATTCCATACACGTCTCCACGGGATTCCCATTCTCTCTGTTGAGTCTCCATCCGATTCATCCCTCCCCCACCGGGGAGGTCTAACTCCAGGCTGCCCGAAGGTAGTCTACCAGATTGTTGTCTCTCGGTTATATTATAACTGTCGGTTATTTTGTAACTTTAGGTTATGGGGCTGGACCAGGAGTACGGCAGAAGACGCACACCGCCCATCCTGCGACCGGGGAGAGGCGGGGAGAAGGCTCCGGCAGGAGAAAACTCGTCCGGGCAGGCCCTCCATGCCCTCAAACCGGCGGAACCTGAACTTCCGGCACCAGGTCCTCCGACTTCGTGACCGCCCGGACTATCCTGGCAACGATCTCCTGCTCCTCCGGCTGAAAAAATCCACGAATGATAACGATACCTCTTTCCTGCCCCGGACGCAAGATATCTGATTAATGAGTGCAGAAGAGCGCTGGAGCTCCCGGCTCACCTTCATACTCGCCGGGATAGGGGCGGCGATAGGCCTTGGAAACCTCTGGCGGTTCCCCTATATCTGCTACGACAACGGCGGCGGGGCATTCCTTATACCCTATATCGTCGCCCTGCTCTTTGCCGGCATTCCGCTCTGGCTGATGGAGAGCGCTCTCGGGTACCGGGCGCGGGCCGGAGTCCCCGGCTCGTTCAAGAAGCTCGTCGGCCGGAAGGCCGAGTGGATCGGCTGGCTCGTCGTGATCCTGACCGTGATCCTGATGGCATACTACTCGGTGATCATGGCCTGGGGCGTGAACTACATCGGGTTTGCCTCGACGCTGGCCTGGGGGTCGGACCCCGAAGGGTTCTTCTACGAGACTTTCCTCCGCCTCTCGCCCGATATCTTCACGCTCGGCGGCATGAACTGGCCGGTCGTCCTCGGTGCCGTCATCTCCTGGATAGCGGTATACCTCTCGATCTTCCGCGGGATCCGGAGCGTCGAGAAGGTCGTCTGGCTGACGGTCCTCCTCCCCTGGACCTGCCTGATCGTCCTGGTCGTCCGGGGCGTGACGCTGCCGGGGGCGATCGACGGGCTCGTATACTACCTGACGCCGGACTTTGGAGCGCTCGCGAGGCCCGAGGTCTGGGGGGCCGCTTTCGGCCAGATCTTCTACTCGCTCTCGATCGGCATGGGGATCATGATCGCCTACGCGAAGTATCTCCCTGACCGCCACGACCTCGTCAGGAGCGGCTTTCTGATCTGCATCGCAAACAGCGTCACGTCGTTCATCGCCGGGATCGCCGTCTTCTCGACCCTGGGCTACCTCGCCCACACCACCGGCGTGCCGGTCCCCGAAGTCGTGAAAGGGGGCATCGAGCTCGCGTTCGTGGTCTATCCGACGGTCATCAGCCTCCTGCCCGTGGCCCCCGAGATCTTCGGCGTCCTCTTCTTCCTGATGTTCGTCACCCTTGCCGTCGACTCCATCTTCGCCGCGGTCGAGGGCATCAGCATATCGCTCGAGGACTACATCGGCATACCGCCCGCGCTCCTCTCCGCCCTGGTCTCCGCCGGGATCTTCCTTGTCGGCCTGCTCTTCATGACGAATGGCGGGCTGTACTGGATCGATCTCATCGACGCCTACTACAGCTCGTTTGCGATTCTCGTCGTCGGCATCCTGGAGACGATCGTGATCGGACACCTGTACGGTGCCGGGCGGCTCCGCGGGTTCATGAACGCATCGGCATCGCGCCCGGTCGGCAGGTGGTGGGACCTCAGTATCAGGTATCTCGTTCCCGCCGTCCTGATCGTGGCGGTCGCCGCGAGCCTCGTCGAGAGGATCGGCACGCCGTACGGGGGGTATCCGCCCCTCGCGCAGGCAGTGGGACTGGCGCTCGTCCTCGGCACCCCGATCGTCGCCGTCGCGGTATCCCGGGTGCTCGGAGGCGGACCCGGCAGAGACGGCGGGCCGCAGGCCGAACCGGCGGCCGGGGAGTGATGCCGCCGCACGGCGGGTCATCGATCACGCTCTCCGATGAAGGATGATACGTGCGGTAGTTCGCAGTCACCTCCGTTTCATCCTGCGGCGGACCCAAACGAGAATGTTCTTGCCCTGCCGCGATCATACGGGAACTAATGACCCACCTCTCCTCCGACCTGATCGCCTCCTGCGGAATGAACTGCGGGCTCTGCATCGCCTATCTCCGGGAGAAGAACCAATGTCCGGGCTGCCGGACGGAGGATGCCGCCAGACTGCCCCGGTATTGTGCCGAATGCAGGATCAGGAACTGCGAAGACCGCACGGGAGACTACTGCTACGACTGCGCCGGATATCCCTGCCCGCGGCTGAAACGCCTGGACAAGCGCTACACGACAAAGTACCGGATGAGCATGCTGGAGAACCTTCGCGAGATCCGGGAACGGGGCGTCGCGGCGTTCGTCGAGCAGGAGGAAGTCCGCTGGAGATGCCCGCAGTGCGGATCCATCCTCTCTGTTCACCGGGATCGCTGCCCGCACTGCGGCCAGGCGTGGTGAGGGGGGAGCACAGCCCGCGCTATTCTGCTTTTTTTCTGCAGACCGGCCTCCGGTCGCTTCCCCTGGCTATCCCGGTTGTCGGGTAGTGGGCGATGGCCTCTGATCCGGTCGAAGATTCACCGGGTGCCGGAAGCGTATTCCCGCAGGTATGCGACAGCCAGTTCGTATGCCGAATGCACCTTCTCTCTCTCAACCTTCGGCACGCCGCATGCCACAATATGCACCATCGTTGTGGCGAGGGTGATCTTTGTTGCATCCGAGTCACGGTACGGGTAGACGGCGACGATCTCGTCGTCATCTGTCAGGATAACCTGGTTCTTATGGAGAACGGCGGGTCTTGCCATCCCGATGCCGAGGAACTCTTCACCCTCTTCTGCAAACCGCATGGAGAGTTCCCCGCCCAGGGTATCGGCATCAAAAGCGGCAATGGGTATGCCTGTGCGGATCGAGGCCAGATTATAGGCATCCACCGCGGTGTTGATCGTCGGGAGCATCTTTTTGGCCAGGATCCTTCTCACCAGCGCTTCCGAGGCGGGCCGCGTCCTGGTCGGATCGACGCCCACCCTCCAGAAGAAGTCCCGATAAGCCCTGAAGAGAGGTTCATCCTTGACCTGCTCAAGCGTATACCGTTCCCTTACCGAGCAGACGATCTCATCCTTCAGGGCTTCCAGGGGCGGGCTCTTCTCCTGGATCGAGAGCGGTCCGACATCACCTTCTGCAACTGAGAGGCCGGGGAAGGCGGCAAGAATCTCCTTGTGAATTTCCATGGCTCGTACCGTTCCTGCTGGATTGATTGAGGCATCTCCAGCCTTGAGGAATGGAGCCTTCCGGCGGTGGAGATGCTCGTACCAACTCTTTTCTCTGTCCTCACCAGTATTGACTTTTTTTTGAATCAAGGACGGGAATCCTCCTGGTCGCTACTGTGGCAGGATCGTAAGATTTTGCCATATTTACAATCCCGCACGTGGGTGAGCCGATAGAACATAGAGGAGTTTCACCGGTTCTGGAGAAGGCTGCCCCCAACGATACCGCTTATTTCTGCATTGTTTGAATCTGGATGAGATTGCCGCAGGTGTCGTCGAAGACCGCTATGGTCACCTGGTCAACAACTTCTGTCGGCTCCATCGTGAACTTCACGCCCCGTTCTTTGAGTCTTTCATATTCCGCATGGATGTCTTCGACACCAAAAGACGCGGCAGAGATGCCTTGTTCACGTATTCCTTCCTGGTACGCCTGTGCTACCGGATTGCTGTTCGGCTCAAGCAACAGCTCAGTCCCGCTCTGATCGTCAGGAGAAACGACGGTAAGCCACCTATAATCTCCGGCAGAAACGTCACTCTTTTTCACAAAGCCCAACACTTCGGTGTAGAATTTCAGAGCCCTGTCCTGATCGTTTACAAATACATTGGTCAGTATGATCTTCATGATCGTCCATATCCGGAGAACTATATGTCTGTTTCGGCGACTTATGAGGCCGAATGACGACTTTGTTCGTGAGTGCACCGGCAGTGGTATGCTCTCCCTGACTCTGAGCGCCAGGCGACGGATCGGATCTCGTTCTGCCATTTCCCGGGGCATTCCGGGACCACCTCGGACCAGTTGCCGGTCTGACAATCACGAGAGCGCCTGGCGCAAACCGGGAAAGACGTTGAGATCCGGGCTGAGTGCCAGCGGCAAGCACCGGGCCTCACCATCAAGCGCTGCATCATACAGGATACGACGTTCGTCACCGCCGATCCTGGGCATGCCCTCTGTGGACACACCGCGGGAAGAACCGGCACGGATACGGCGCAACCGCGACGGTACTGGGTAAGAAGGCCTCGATGCCGTGGGTGTGCGGGAATGAAAAAGCCGCCGGGGTTGCGCAGGGGAGATCCAATACCCTCAAACCCTGAAGGACCCCAGGATGGTAGCATGAGTGAAACGACCCGGAAGGTTATGCGCTGCCCGATATGCCGGAGCACCGACATCTACTGGGACGCCCGTGGCCTGTACGCGACGCTGTATCATTGTCGGCAGTGCGGGTATCAGGGAGCGTTTATTCTGGAGTGTGAGGACGCAAAAGATGATGGGCCGGGCGGGAGTTGAACCCGTGGTCTCTTCCATGCCGGGGAGTTCCCCTGCCGCGGTCTGAATAAATTCGCGGAATCTATCGTTTGAACGGTATTCAGAGAATACACGCACGGCATGACGACGCGGGAAAGTGTTTGGGGGCGCGCCGAGATCGGACATTTCCCGCAGGCAACAGGATAGCTGTAGAGCGCTATTTCCGCGCGATCTCACCGCTGTATGAATCAATACAAAAATCGTCTGAGCGGATGCACGCCCGAATCTCAGTCGCAAAATGAAAAGAGGGCTTTGTTGAATCCCTCCCTGAGATCGAATCGTCTGCAGAATTCTCCAGACCACTCGACTCATGCGAAGCCGTGAAGTGCGATGGGCCAAAGGGCCGGAGTTCGAGCACTATCGGGTGCGAAGTGCGAGCAAAGCGAGCATGAGAAGCCCTCAGGCTTCGAAGAACGCGAAGGAGGCTGTCAGTATCTATTCAGGCTTCGTGCCTTCGCGGCTTCGCGTGAGGTCACATCACCACCATCTCGTGGTACCCGGGCGTTCTCTAGAGGGTGTGAAGCATTTCAATAGAGCCGAAGAGAGGTCGGAACCGTCCGTACCGTTTATGCGCCTGCTCGATTGACATCACGGCGAGAACATGGACTTCCAACTCCTGCTCATGGATGCGATAGAATGCCGTGAATGTCCGGCTGATATGAAGTCTATGGGTGTCTTCGCGGCCGTGCACGTGCAGGCACTCCCTGTCGCTCCCGCTGCCGGGATACGGGCCTTCCTGGAGGGTTTTCAGATTCTCCATGACGATCCGCCAGCCCTTCTCGCTGAGGCTCCGGATATTCTCAAGGGCCTTGCGGTTCATCAGTATCCGGAACGTCAACATTCAGCTCCACGAAATCTCCTTCGGCCTCGATGCGGTCCATGTCTTCGATGAACCGGCGCTTCTTCTCCTGCTCCACCATGGAGGAGAGGGGGTCATCGAAGGTCTGGCCGGGGTGCTTCAGCTCGGAGATCGCTGCCCAGACCCCCTCTGAAACGGGAATTCTCTTGGTCGCAGCCATAACAGTATTGTAAATGTTGCACACGGTGAGCCGCTGGAAGTCTGGAGGGTTCTCAAAGGGGAGTGCCTCCAGTCTCCGCCCGTGTGCCCGGGAGGTGCAGTTCTCCGCGACGACGAACCGTCGCAACCCGGTCCCCTCTCCGACCAGGTAAAAGCCTCCGCCCCTTTGTTGCATAGCGAATCTGCCCCGTTACAACTGCCCGTCACGAAGGAGCAGGAGAGTGGCCCTCCCTTAATGAAAGGGTTAGAGGGGGACAACTATAATCCGTCCGGAGCACCCACATACGCATATTCTGGAGTGTGCGGCATGGGAGTGCACTACATCTGTGATGCAGAAGGCAGAAAGACCGACGTTATCGTGCCGATCGGTCTCTGGGAGAGCCTGACCGCCGAAAAACCTGCAGACAGACCTATCGGGGTTGCCGAGCCCGCGAGATACCGGGGCATATACCGGGACCTGGATCTCGACCTGGAGGCTGAGACCCGAAACCTGCGGGACGAGTGGGACCCGGTGTGAAACGGTACACCTTCGTGACAGAGACTCCCATATAGTTCTTTACAGATGCCCTTTTGCTGGAGAAAGTAAATGCGATTGAAGACCTGCTTACCTCTTCGTGCTCTGTCTCGATCACTACGAGGATCGATTTTTTCAGGTGGAAACAGTGTACCCCAGAGGGATGCACAATGGTTCGGGGCATCATCCGCCCGGCATGCCGCACACCAGTCTTCAGGAATTGATGAGGAGGCAGGGGCATGACCCCCGTCCGCATCTTCATCAGCAGTGTGCAGAAGGAGTTCGCCGAGGAGCGTGCTGCCCTTCGCGACTATCTGCAGGGCGATGCACTGATGCGGCGGTTCTTCGAGGTCTTCCTCTTCGAGGACGTCCCTGCCGCCGACCGCCGTACCGACGATCAGTACCTCGACGAGGTCCGGCGCTGTGATATCTATGTCGGACTGTTCGGGAACGACTACGGCTCCGAGAATGCCGAAGGGGTCTCCCCGACCGAACGGGAGTTCGATCTCGCCACCACCGAAGGGAAGTACCGGCTCATCTACGTCAGGGGCATGGACGACGATGCCCGCCAACCGAAGATGCGTGCGCTTGTTCGCAGAGCGCAGGCGGGCCTGATCCGGAAGCGGTTCAACACTCCCTCTGAACTGGTCGCCGGGCTGTATGCGGCGCTGGTCGAATACCTGGAGGAGAAGCAGCTCATCCGCTCAGGTCCCTTCGATGCGGCCCCGTGCACGAAGGCGACACTCGAACACCTGGACCCTGAACGTATGGCGTGGTTCCTCCGCACGGCCAGAGCGACCCGCCGGTTCTCCCTCGCCCCCAATGCCTCTTCCGCTGACCTGCTGGAGCACCTGAACCTGCTCGACGACGGACACCTGACGAACGCCGCGGTCCTCCTCTTCGGGAAGCAGCCGCAACGGTTCCTGATCTCCTCCGAGATCAAGTGCGCCCACTTCCACGGCACCGAGGTGGCCAAACCGATCCCGTCCTACCAGGTCTACAAGGGCACGGTCTTCGATCTCGTGGACGCGGCGGTGGACTTCGTCCTGAGCAAGATCGCCCTCTCGGTCGGGACCCGCGAGGCCGGCCCGCAGGCCCCGGTGCGCTACGAGATCCCCAAAGAGGTGGTGGCGGAGGCGATCGTCAACGCCGTCGCCCACCGTGACTACACGAGCAACGGCAGCGTGCAGGTGATGCTCTTTGCCGACCGCCTGGAGATCTGGAACCCGGGCACGCTCCCGCCGTCCCTGACGCTCGAGAAGCTCCGCCAGGCCCACGGGTCGGTGCCGGGCAACCCGCTCCTTGCGGAGCCGATGTACCTTACCGGCTATATCGAGCGGATGGGCACGGGGACACGGGACATGATCCGGCACTGCACCGAGGCCGGGCTGCCGGAGCCGGAGTTTGCCGTCAGCGACGGGTTCCAGACGATCATCCGCCGGACTCTGGCTCCCGGCCAGAGGACGCAGCCAGAGTCGCAGCCAGAGTCGCGGCCAGAGTCATTGGAAAAGAGAGTCCTTTTGCTTCTGGCGGTTGCCACCAGGTCCAAAGCGGAGTTGTCAAGGGGACTCGGGCAGAAAGAGATCTCGGGACAGCTGAACAAGGTCGTCCGTCAATTGCTCGATGACCTGATGATCGAATACACCATCCCTGAGAAACCCGGCAGTCGGCATCAAAAATACCGCCTGACTGAGAAGGGCCGGGCTGCGCTGGCAAAACCCGGTTCTGGAGAAGACATGCCATGAGCACCGTCGGCAAGCACGAAATGGAAAACCTGCAGTACCATATCCTCCTCCGGGCGGAGCCGGAGGGCGGGTATACGGTTATAGTGCCGGCCCTGCCCTGCTGTATCACCTTCGGAGAGACCGTCGACGAGGCGATAGCGATGGCACGGGAGGCCGTCGAGGTCTATATCGAGAGCCTGCGGGAGAGGGGGGAAGACGTTCCGACCGAAGAAGGGTACCTGGAATACAGGCTCACCGTCGAAGTCCCGGGGTGAACGCCCGGGCCGCACCCCGTGAACCGGCGTGTCCGGGACCACGGTCCGCTGCCGGGAGCAGTACTTCACGTTCGACGCCGAGTTCTACCCGCAGTGGGTGCGGGGGACGGAGGTCTGGCTTGATGACGGCGGGGGGGAGGGTGGTCCGGGCCCGGCGACTCTTTCAGCATTACAGCAGGTTTTGAGCAGAGTTTCAGCAGGTGCTGTAAGGATCGATCTCCCCCGGACGGCGCTGAATTAGAGAATACTGGTACATTACTACTACTGGCACCGGACGTAACGCTGAGAGATTTGCTCGATCAAAAGAAAAGCGTTATACAATAGCAAAGCCGCTTGCGCATGCAATTTGCCAGGAGAAGCGCGATTACTATTCCGATTTTCGCCCGAACGCCGGGCAGATCGGACGGGTGTAATGCAGTATATTGCGGGTGGCAGTATCCCGAATACGTTCCTGTGTTGGCTTTAGCCGTTCATTGCTCCGGCGATCTTCCGTATTGCCGGTGCGGCCGTATCCTTCAGCCTGTAGATCTTGTGGTTCGACCGGTAATAGGACTCGACGAGTCCGCCGTCTCTGAGTTTCTTCAGGTTGTACGAGATAAGGTTCTGCGGTTCTTCGAGGACGTAAAAAAACTCGCAAACGCAGTGGTCGCGGTTGAGGAGCATCAGGAGAATTCTGATGCGGGTCGGATGGGCGAGCAGTTTCATCAGTCCGCTCAGCTCCTCGACCCGGCCCCCGGAAAGCGAGGCTTTCTCCCGGGCGAGTTCGTCTTCCCAGTCGCTCCGGAGGGCGCAGTCGGCGGGACAGCAGCGGGCGGTTGCCATGGTACACAATGACCCGGCAGAGATTAATACGTTCTTACGGCCGCCGGCCCCGGGAAAGGCATATAAAACCCGCGCAACGATTCAACCTTTTTTGAAATCCGGTTCCGGGATATATATCCAAGCGCTTCCCACGCATCATGTAGAAGGTGCAGCAATGGACTACGAAATTGCAAAAATTGCGAAAGTGGCCGGGAAATGTGCGGCCTGCGAAGAATACGCTGAGAAGAATGCAACCACACCGCCGAAGATTGCGGTGATGGCCTGCGAGGGTGCGTGTGCACGGGGCGAGGTCGCCCGTCGTGCGGCAAACCTGGTCGCACACCGGCTTGCCCGCGACGAGACGGTGCGGATCTGCCTCGGCGGAGCGTTCACCAAGGACACCGGCCAGCGGAACCTCGTGCGTCGGGCAGAGAGGGTGATCGCGATCGAGGGCTGTTTCATAAACTGCTCCTCGCGGATGATGGCCGGCGTTATCGCCGACCTAAAACCGGAGATCGTCAGGGCGGACCTGATCTACGACCGCGATCTCCCGTTCGGCATCGACGAGGTCCCTGACGAGATGTTCACGGTGTACGCCTACCAGGTGGCGGAGCAGGTGGTCAGGGAACAGATCGCGCGGTCTCCCGCAGCAGGACCCTGCCGGCCCCCCGTGCAGAAGCAAGCTGGCTCCGCCGGGGGCTGCAGTTCCTGCAGGACGGACGGATAAACAGAAATCACCCTTTTTCTGACAACTCGCTCTGCTCACGCCCGCCTCATCTCCCGGGTGCTCTCCGCAGCAGAACGCTCCCCGCCGGTTCCGCTCAGCACGGCAATCCGTCTCGTAAACGAGTTTCCTGGTGGTCTTTGCGCCGGTCATCCTGGTAACCCTCCCGGGGGACAGTAGGACGTTGTACAGATAGAGAGATGCGTCTCTCTCTTAGTACTGAAGTACAGCAGAAGGCACACACAGTCCCCGGCACCGATGCCGGGGTGGGTGCGGGTGCGTGTGTGTGCGATATCCGGAATGCCGGAAGTGATCCGGCTATCCGGCAGCCTGGGGGAGGAAATCCGGATCAGGCGCTAGAAACGCGTCCGTTAAGTCGCATCGCCGGCTGCAACGCGCTGGAAACCGGTGCAAAGCGGTGGTCCGTGCTGCAAGAGCCCCTGTCGGGGGTGCTGGAACGCAGTGAGGAAAATCTCTGATTTTCCGGTCCACCGGATGTTTGCGCGGGTGAAGGTGGAGATCGGCCGGTGCGATGTCTGCGGGGGGAAGAGGGCGGTGTATTGGTCGCGGGAGGCGCAGGCGAAGAAATACACGTGGAGTTACATAATCATCTTCAAGACCAGAGTCTTGATACGCTCTCAACAACACATATTTATCTAACAGTGCTATTGTAACGGCTCTTGCCAAACGGAGGCACGATCCGCGTCAATTGTGCGCTGCAGTTCAACGTAATGATTAATTTCCCCGTTGACGGCCGAGCACTGGGAGCCAGAGGCATGCCTTGACTCGAAAAACGAACAACGCAACATCCCCCGGCGACACCGCCGTCACCATCGGATCCGAAGCTCTGCTCTGGCAGATGGTCGACGTTTTGCGCTGCAGCGTAGACGCGACTGAGTCCAAGCACGTAGGCACGCCAATGACGAGGAATACTCAGCGTTACATAGCAACCATGTTAAAGGGAGAGTAGCATGATCACCGGCGAAATCAAGAATCAAGTCGACCACATCTGGGATGCCTTCTGGTCCGGCGGTATCTCAAACCCACTGGAAGTGATCGAGCAGATTACCTACCTGCTCTTCATCCGCCGCCTCGACGACCTTCACACTCTGGAAGAGAACAAGGCCAACCGGCTCAGTAGACCGATGGAACGGCGGGTATTCCCGCAGGGCAATGATGCCAAGGGCCGCGCTTACGAGGACTTCCGCTGGTCCCGCTTCAAGCACTTCGCCCCGGCCGAGATGTTCACCGTGGTCGACGAGCACGTCTTCCCTTTCCTACGCGACGATCTCGCGCAGCAGCTTGGCAACGGAGACTCCACCTATGCGCACCACATGGAGGGCGCTCGCTTCACTATCCAGAAGCCGGCGCTGCTCGCCAAGGTGGTTGATATGCTCGACAAGGTCCCGATGGAAGATCGCGACACCAAGGGTGACATCTATGAGTATATGCTTGCCAAGATCGCGACCGCTGGGCAGAATGGGCAATTCCGCACCCCGCGTCATATCATCCAACTGATGGTCGAACTCACGGCACCGCAGCCGAACGACGTCATTTGCGACCCTGCCTGCGGCACGGCGGGCTTCCTGGTCGCGGCGGGTGAATACCTGCGCAAGCACTACCCGAACCTGCTCCACGACGAGACATTGCGCAAACACTTCCACTACCACCTCTTCCACGGCTTCGACTTCGACAACACGATGCTGCGCATCGCCAGTATGAACATGCTGCTGCACGGTGTGGAGGGCCCGGATATTCGTTACCGCGACTCGCTTGCACAGGACCATGCGGGAGAGGAAGAGAAGTACACGCTGGTGCTTGCCAATCCGCCCTTCGCGGGCAGCCTCGACTACGAGAACACCGCCAAGGACCTCCTCCAGATTGTCAAGACCAAGAAGACTGAGTTGCTCTTCCTCGCGCTCTTCCTCCGCCTCTTGAAGTCCGGCGGACGTGCAGCGGTGATCGTGCCCGAAGGCGTGCTCTTCGGGTCGAGCAAGGCGCACAAGGAGTTGCGCCGCATCCTGGTCGAGGATCAGAAACTCGATGCCGTGGTGAAGCTCCCTAGCGGTGTGTTCAAACCCTACGCGGGCGTTTCGACGGCGATCCTCGTCTTCACCAAGACCAACTCCGGCGGCACCGACTTTATCTGGTTCTATGATGTTGAGGCCGACGGTTGGAGCCTCGACGACAAGCGCACACCGCTCCTGTCTGAAGACAAGCTCGGTTCCGTACCCTGCACGGCGCTAACCGACGACGAGTACGCGATGAACAACCTGCCCGATGTGCTCGCACGCTGGCCGCAGCGAGCCGGCGCCGAACGGAACCGCCCGCGCACTGCGCAGAGTTTCTGCGTGCCAAAAGATGATATTGCCGCCCAGGGCTACGACCTCTCGCTCAACCGGTACAAGGAGGTGGTGTACGAGGCCGCCGAACACCGCTCGCCGAAGGAGATCCTCGCCGATCTGTGGAAGCTGGAGGACGAGATCCAACGGGGGATGAAGGAACTGGAGAGGTTGTTCGGATGAGTGTACGGAACAGCGTTCCCCTCGTTGAAGTTGCGGAAGTCTTCAATGGAAAGACACCATCCAAGTCAGAACAGCGAAGTCGCGGGCATCCTGTGCTTAAGATTAAGGATGTGAGCGACCTAGGTGAGTTCCGAGGCACATTCGACTCATTCATTGATCCTGAGCTCGCCGATGCCTACGCAAACAAACAGCTCCGCGAAGGCGATACGCTGATTCTTAATGCTGCGCACAACGCGAACTATGTGGCCTCGAAAACCTTCCGTGTGCAACGCCCCACCGTGGGGGCTTTCGCAACCGGCGAATGGTTGGTTCTCCGTCCAGTAGAGTCTCGACTAGATCCAGGATTTATGTTCCATTGGGTAAATAGCCCTGATACGCGGCGAGCGATTCGGGACATGGTCAAGGGAATCCATCTTTATCCCAAGGATGTTGCGCGTCTTCGTATCTCGCTTCCACCCCTCCCTGAGCAGCGGCGAATTGCGGAGATCCTAGACAAGGCGGATGCGCTACGGACCAAGCGCCGCGCCGCCCTCGCCCAGCTTGACACCCTCATCCAATCCATTTTCCTCGATCTGTTCGGCGACCCCGCCACGAATCCGAAGAGGTGGCCGAAGAGAGCGTTCGGTGAAGTATGTGAAACCAGGCTTGGGAAGATGCTCGACCAAAAGCAACAGACTGGTAAGCATCGGCGTCCCTATCTGCGCAACGCAAACGTGCAGTGGTTCAGATTTGACATCACCAGCCTGTTCGAAATGGACTTTGATGATGACGATCGTCGTATTTTCCGACTTCAGTCTGGGGATCTGTTGATCTGCGAGGGGGGTGAGCCTGGACGTGCGGCAGTGTGGCGAGGCGAGCTTGAGGAATGCTATTTCCAGAAGGCGCTTCATCGTGCTCGCCCTAATCCCAATCTGGCATTGGCTGAGTATCTCGCCTGGTTGTTGTGGTTCCTTAATCAGGCGGGCATGCTTAGCGGCGTGACGTCTGCGACGATCGCACATCTGACGGGCGAGAAACTGGCGGTGCTGCCAACAATGCTGCCGCCGTTGTCCCTACAACAAGAGTTCGCGAACCGCGTCACTTCCATCGAAAATGTGGAGGCAAGTTTCCAAACCTCACTTCACCGACTTGATGGAATGTTCGCTTCACTCCAGCACTGTGCCTTCCGGGGGGATCTATAGCCATGCGCGGAGAGCTTATCGGCGTGTGGTCGGAGATGTGGCGAGGGATTTGGCTACCGCTCATAGAGCAGCCGCTTGATGAGAACGAAGAGGGCGTGCCGGCGGACATCTTTTGTGAGTTGTACCGCGAGCTCGCCAAGGCTCTAAAGAGGCCAACAGACGATAGTGCGATCGTCTTGCTCGTTGAGGACGCTGTCACATTGAAAGAGGCTTTCGAACTCAGTGCGCATCGATCAGGTCAACAACTGGTACTTGAGCAAGTAGATGAGGCATTCAGTCAATCGGGCGCTACAGAGCTTATACATGCCGGAGAAAGAAGAACGGCTGTCGAAGCTGCGCTGACAACTCTGCTCGGACAACCTGCAGCTCCGCTCTTGGATGCACAACTGCACGAACTCGTGCAGGATCCCTTGAGGGTTGAGGCAGCGAGGCGGCGCGCACTCGAACGGATAATTAACGATCAGCAGAAGAGCCGCGAGGCATTTGAGAATACAAGAGCCGAAGACCTCGCCGGGGAGCGGGCGCTGGTCGGATTTCTCGAATCCGTGCCCGATGCGCTGAAAGAACTCGACTGTAACGATCTGACCAACACCTACTTCGACCTGCTCGCCGTCTTTATCGAGAAGTTCAGCCTCCGCTACGATCTGTGTCCTCCGTGCAGACTCTGTCCGAACCTCCCCGGTGTCTTCGTGAGCCTTGTTCGAAACCTACAAGCACTGGCCGCCACCGACCCGCACCTCGACACCCTAATGAAGGAGTTCGAGAACGCGATCCGCAATCTACAGCACGATTGCTCTGAGGGCCACATCAAGACCTGTATTCAAAAGCAAGTAAACTTGTTAGAAGCCATCGGGGGGACATATCCTGGTGTCAAAGATGGAGAGCTCGGGAGTATGTGCGGCCAGATTAAAAGCTGGCCACACCCTGCGGTAAGAGCAGCTCTAGGGAATCTTTACGGGTTTGCATCTTCTTACCCCGGAATCCGACACGGCGGCAATGCCGAAAGCGCGTTACGCAATGTGGACATGCGCGATTTGGTTGCGATTTCTATCGTGTTCGCTGGCTTCACACCGTACCTGAGCAATGGGCTCGACGCCGACCAAGTGTATCGGGGGGCATGAGATGAGCCAGTTCGCCTTCCTCCAGCACGAATGGGCCGTCGTGTTCGAGGCAGCGTCGAAGGCCGAGGCGGCGGTCCACGCCGACCCAAGGACGGCCTGTTTCTATGCCCGCCGTGCGCTGGAGCTCGCGGTGAGCTGGGCCTACAAGCATGACGCAGCGTTGCGGCTCCCGTACCAGGACAACATCTCGGCGCTGATCCACGAACCGAGCTTCAAGCAGACTGCGGGCGAGGCGGTGTTCAACAAGGCGCGGGTGATCAACACGCTCGGTAACCGCGCCGTGCATAGCCGTCGCCCAGTACCGGAGTCGGACGCGCTCGCGGCGGTGCTCGAGATGTTCCACGTCGCCTACTGGTTCGCCCGCACCTACGCACGCGCCGAGCGACCGGCGCCCGGGCTCGCGTTCGATCCGGCGGCGCTGCCCCGGCCCGCGCCAGCGGCGACGCAGACTGCGGAGCAGTTGCAGGCTCTAGAAGTGCGCTTGCGGGAGCGTGACGAAAGCCTCTCGGCGTTGCTAGTGGACAAGACCGCGCTCGATGAAGAGCTGAAGCGCCTACGCGCCGAAGTCACGAAGGCGAAGAAGGCCGCCGAGGCACAGCCCGACACGCACGACTACTCCGAAGCCGAGACGCGGGACTACTTCATCGACCTGCTGCTCAAGGAGGCCGGGTGGCCGCTTGACCAGCCTCGCGACCGCGAGTTCGAGGTCAGCGGCATGCCCAACAATAAGGGCAAGGGCTACGTCGACTACGTGCTCTGGGGGGACGACGGGAAGCCCCTTGGACTGATCGAAGCCAAACGCACGCGCCGCGATGCTCGGGTGGGGCAGCAACAGGCCAAGCTCTACGCCGATTGCCTGGAGCGTCAGTTCGGCCGTCGGCCGGTCATTTTCTACTCAAACGGCTACGAACACTGGATCTGGGACGACATGCGCTACCCGCCGCGCCAGGTGCAGGGCTTCTACAAAAAGTCGGAGTTGGAGTTGCTGGTTCAGCGCCGCGAGACGCGGCGGCGGCTCGCCGAGGCGCCGATCAATCCAGCGATCGCCGAACGTTATTACCAGACACGCGCCATTCGTCGTATTGCCGAGGCGTTCGAGCGCGACCACGATCGCAAAGCGTTGCTCGTGATGGCGACCGGTGCCGGGAAGACGCGCACGGTGATCGCGCTCTGCGACCTACTGATACGCTGCAACTGGGTGAAACGCGTGCTCTTCCTCGCCGATCGCGTGGCGCTCGTGAATCAGGCAGTGAACGCTTTCAAGCGCCACCTGCCCGATTCGTCGCCCGTGAACCTGGTCGCCGAAAAGGACACCGAGGGGCGCGTCTTCGTCTCGACCTATCCTACCATGATGGGTCTGATCGACCAGGCCGCGGACGGTCAGCGACGCTTTGGCCCCGGACACTTCGACCTCATAATTATCGACGAGGCGCACCGGTCGGTGTTCCAGAAGTACCGTGCGATCTTCGATTATTTCGACTCGCTGCTCATCGGACTGACGGCGACGCCGAAGGACGAGTTGGATCGCAACACCTACAGGCTCTTCGACCTCGAAAGCGGCGTGCCGACCGATGCCTACTCACTGGAGGAGGCCGTGCGTGACGGCTACCTCGTGCCGCCGCAGGCCGTTTCGGTGCCGCTCAGGTTCCAGCGCGAGGGTATCACGTATGACGAGCTTTCGGAGGAGGAGAAGGACCAGTGGGATACGCTGGAGTGGGATGACGAAGGCACCGTGCCGGACCGGGTCGAGGCTCAGGCCGTCAACAGGTGGCTCTTCAACAAAGATACCGTGGACAAGGTGCTGGCGCATCTGATGACGCGTGGCCTCACGGTTGCGGGCGGCGACCGGCTGGGTAAGACGATCATATTTGCTAAGAATCAGCAGCACGCCGACTTCATCGCCGAGCGCTTCAACGTTAACTACCCACACTACCGGGGCGAGTTCGCACGCGTCATCACCTTTAAAACCGAGTATGCGCAGAACCTGATCGACAACTTCTCCAACAAGGAGAAGGCACCGCATATCGCGATCTCGGTGGACATGCTCGACACGGGTATCGACGTGCCGGAGGTCGGGAACCTTGTCTTCTTCAAGCTTGTGCGGTCAAGGACTAAGTTCTGGCAGATGGTCGGGCGCGGTACGCGGTTGTGCCCGGACCTGTTCGGCCCGGGACAGCACAAGGAGTTCTTCTATCTCTTTGACTACTGCCAGAACCTCGAGTACTTCAGCCAGGATATGCCGGCAACTGAGGGTTCGGCGGCAGCGTCGCTGGGCAAGCGGCTCTTCAACGCACGGCTGGAACTGGTCGCAGCACTGGATAGCCGTGCTCAGAACATGCCGGTCGCGACAGTTGGGGAGTCGACGGCGACATACGGTGATCCGAGGACGAACAATGAGGTGAGGCAGTCCGTCTCGGAACTGCTGCAACGCGAGGTGGCGTCAATGAACGTTGACAACTTCGTTGTTCGCCCGCACCGGCGCCTGGTCGAGGAGTATGCTAAGCCCGAAGCGTGGGTAGCGCTGGCGGGAGAGGCTCTCTCGGAGCTTTCCTGTGAACTAGCAGGGCTTCCTACACAGCTCGATCCTGAGAACGAAGAGGCGAAGCGCTTCGATCTACTTGCCCTGAGGTTACAACTCGCCTTACTGCATGCCGAACCCGGATTTCCACGTCTGCGCGACCATGTCATGAAGATTGCCGGACTGCTGGAAGAGAAGGATGCCATTCCATTGGTCCGCGAACAGATGGCCCTGATCCAGGATGTACAGAGCGATGAGTGGTGGCAAGATGTCACAGTGCCGATGCTGGAAGTGATGCGGCGCCGGTTGCGCGAGTTAGTGCAGTTCATCGACAAGCGCCAACGCAAGCCAGTCTATACGGACTTCGAGGACCTGATGGGGAGCGAGACTGACTTCACCCTGCCCGGCTGCACGGTGGGTACCGATCAAGCCAAGTTTGTCGCAAAAGCGCGAGCGTTCCTGAACCAGCACCTCGATCACACTGTGATTGCCAAACTGCGGATGAACCAGCCGCTTACCTGCCCTGATCTCGCAGAACTGGAGCGTTTGCTCGGTGAGAGTGGTACAGGTGGATTGGATGATATCCGTCGGGCGGCGGACGAAGCCCATGGGCTAGGTCTCTTTGTGCGGTCACTCGTGGGGATGGATAGGAGCGCGGCCAAAAATGCGCTAGGAGGGTTCATCAGAGGAAAACCATTCACTGCGAACCAGCTTGAGTTCGTCAACCTGATCGTGGACCACCTGACCGAGCACGGGGTCATGGAACCCGCCCTACTCTACGAGTCGCCGTTCACGGACCTCACACCGCAGGGGCCGGAGGGTCTGTTCCAGTCGGCTGAGATGGATGAGTTAATCCGGGTGCTCAAGGCCGTGCGGGAGACGGCTGTGGCAGCTTAACTCAGTTGCTTGTCACATGCGTAACGCCTCACTGCACATAGGGGCGGCGGTGGGCCTCGGAAACCTCTGGCGGTTCCCCTATATCTGTTACGATAACGGCGGCGGGGCATTCCTCCTCCCTATGTCCTCGCCCTGCTCTATGCTGGCATCCCACTCTGGCTGATTCGACCGCAGGTCGACCCGGCCTCCTGCAGCGCCGCCAGTGCATCCTCCCGCCTCGTGGCCGCGACGTATAACAAATCTGCTATATAAAAAATCCGTTGTTTTTCGGCCGGGCCTGCTTCCGGGGGCCGGCACCGTCTCAATGCCGGCATATGCGCAGCGGCACCTGGACAGGAAGACCGGAAGAACGACAACGGACCGTGACAGCAGGCGACCCCGGGAGCGGAGGCGATCGTTGAGCCGGAGAAGTGTCGGAACAGTGCGCTGACGACATCAAGCGGCAGACCGGCAGAGGCGTCTTGATCTTCCTCTCCAATGGCTACAAGATATGGTTCTGAGACCGGGAGCGCTACCCGCCCCGGCTGCTGAAGGGTTTCCATGCACAGAAAGACCTTGAGCGGCTCCTCTTCCAGAACAAAAAGATCATGTCATCATTGATGTTTATATATAGTCCGTCGTTTCTTCATTTTTTTCAAATAACTTCCCACATTTTTCACATTTTATTACAGTCCAGACCGTGTAAGAGTAGGGTTCGATATCTTCGCCAATACCGCGGTAATGCGTTGTAGTCTCGGTTGTTGCAATAATTTTTCCACCACATTTGGGACAATAACTGTAAATTGACTCAATCATCGTTTCAATCTTATTAACTGTGTAATCAAGAATTGAAATCAAACTTTCTAGCGATTCAGGATCCAAGCGCCCAATATTGATTTTTTCAAAATTTTTGAGTTGTTGGAGTTGTTCTTTAAGGGCCTCATTAGTTCTTATGCTTTCCCCGTAATCTGGCTCAGGGGTTTTGAACCATAGTTTAGTAAATTCAATTTTTTTCGAATACTCATTTGCCAATGTTCTTCTGTCGCGAAGTCCTCTCTTCCTCTCGCCTACCAGTGATTCCAGTCCCGATTTTGATCCCTTTGCTTGATTGATTAAGTATTCTAAATCACGAGTTTGAGGTTCAGCAAATATTGTGTGCGCTAATTTATTTCTCACTTCATTGACTTTTTTTATTAATTCTTGGTATTGAGTCACTGCTTTGGGATCCAGCTCATAAACGAGTAAAAACCAGTTTCTATCTAAATTATAGGATTCCTTCACATCCAAATTAAGTTCAGTTCCAAGTCGATATATTAGTAATTGATAAAAGTTGACGATTGCATAGCCGCTTTCTCGGTAGTCGACGTTAGGTTTATGATCATTATGACTATTACCTTTATTCAGATGAATTCTGGACAGTTCCAGTAAGTAATCTTCAGATTCTTTGAATTCCAATCTCCCACCAGATTACTTTTCGTAAGGATTGTCTTTTCTTCGGTTTTGAAACTATCGGTTAATAATTCTGCTTCGATATTCAACAATCAAGGCGAATCTCCGAGAATTGTTTGAACAGGTCTGCCTTTGACAGGATAATCTCTGTATTCTGGTGTCGTGATTCGGAAAGGCTGTGAGATCCTGTGAATGAGTCGGTCAGTCTTGACAGGTTACACTGTCTGAGAGACTGTTGAAAGACCCTGAAACGATAGCCGACTATGAGCAGTCACTTCAGTACCAGATACACAGAATCAGAAGAATACCGATTTTTGAGGGATTATTGGAAACCTTCAGGAAAATTGCCTACTACTAACTGTACTGTACAGAATATTGTTACTAGTAATATCTAATAATTATAATCGTTTTTTTTAGTGAGGCACTCTTCACTCTGACACCCTGAATCACTCTGGCTTTCAACGCTATATGTCAACATCAAATCACATCGCCGCTGAAGAGGCATTTGCTTGTTTAACTGCTTCACTTGCGGTTTTCGTTTTTTCAATGAGCCTATTCTTTTGTATTTCAAGCTGATTGTTTACGAAACTGTGCCTAATTTCACAATCGCTTAATATATCGCTCCACTTCCGAATGTATATTTTACAATTCTCTAAATCTTGGACTATCCCTCTTTCTCCCTTCCCCTCATAACTTTTTATCTCCCTCTCAATGAGGCCCCTTGAATCGTATTTCGTTCCGACTAAGATGAATTCCCACGAAAAGCTATCACCATTAAACCGAGGTTCGGATAATACCACGCTTAAATAGGTTTTTACTTGATTTAACTGCTCTAACCCAATTCGCTTTTTTGGGTGCTTAAGTTCGATAATAACATTGTGAACGCCTTTATGGTGCTTATTTTGCCGACAGATGAAGATATCGACCTGTTTATTCTTATCAGGATTATCAATGTGAACTTTTTCATCCTTTGCCGATAGTATGCGAATCTGATTGCGAAGGGCTTTCTCGAAGGTGTCTTCAGCTGCCGCCACCAGGGCATATTGTTCCCCAAAAAGCCATGTATTGCTTTCCACAATTTTTTGGATGTGATCTACCTCATTTGCCCCAAAGGAGTCGTTGAATAGACATTCTTCTATCAGTTTCAGTACCATTTGTCTATCGGCGATTAATTTTATTGTCTTAACAATTTTCTGCATTTCAGTTACTTTGAGCAGCTCGGCCAATTCTCCCCTCTCGTCAGCATCGAGCTCCACAATATCCTCAATAATTTTCAAGATTTCATCTCGATCTTCAGAATTTAGTACGACATTTAAGAGGCTTATGAGCATCTTTTGCTGCTCTTGACTTAAATCCAAAAAGATTCGTGGCTGGGTTGTATATATCTCTTGAATTACTTCTTCCAGATCCTCTATCTGGATTAACTGAAAGGAATCGGCATCCTTTTTTGCGATAATACCTTCTCTCTCAAAGTCTGCGATGACTTTTTTGGCATGTTGTCGTAAAAATGGCTTCCTTTTTCTTCGTAAATATCCCTGTAGTTGTTCAGTTAATTGTTTGAATGTCTCATCCGAGCGCCCAAATCCAGTGATATTCTCTTGGTCTTCTGTGGAGTCAAATTTAAAGTTCCTGAAGTATTTACTTGCGATGAAAACGCTGTGATAAAACCTATCTCCCTTCTTATTCAATGTCGTATACTCTTTATGGAGTTCGTTGCAATTATGATCTAAATAGTAATACTTTGAATATTCCTGGTTTAATGGTATTTTCCATCTAACATAACGTATAGAAAACATTTCTCCTTGTCGTTTCCCTGTCAAAGTAAAATTTTCTTCATCTCCTATAAGAGGACTATAATCTAACTTTACGCCATTAATAATTAATTTGTAGCCTTTATACTTATTCAACTCCAAGAACCAGCAAAATTCCCGCTTTAAATATTCTAATAATTCGGTTTCCCCTACGTTTTTCCCATATTTATTGTGGTTGTACTCCTTAAAGTCAGAAAATGTCACCACTGTGCTTGGTTGTTTATTGGATTCTTCGGGATTTTCATCTAATCCCGAAAATAATTCAAGCTTGTTACCTAATATTTCAATAGAATATGAGTATGTCTTCTCCCCTTGCTGGTACGCCGTTTCCCATCGAGCTCTTCGTGCGAAAGTAACAAACGTTAATCTACCCAATCCATTTTTCCCATGGTACTGTGATGTGTTTCGGTTATTGCCGTCGTCTTTGAGTTTATCCGATTCAAAAATGGGTTGAAATTTAAGATTGAGTTGGTCATGGGGAATACCATGACCATTGTCCCTGATAACAAGCCTTCGTAGCCCCCCTGCGCTAAACTCATAGTCGAGCTCAACTATGGACGCACGAGCATCAAAGCCATTCCAAATATACTCGGCCACTGCTTTGGGGAAATTTTTGTCAGTGAATTTTAATTTGCTCAAGGCAGTAATAATGCCTTCAGTGGTGATTTTAACTTCTTCTGGCATACGGCAAGGAGTATTGTGATAAACTCTCCCCATTAAGGTTTTGTTTTTACTTTTAAGAGGTAAAGGCCATCGGAGAACTATTTCCGCTATTCTATGAAGCCAAAATCCTGAAGTTATAGAGGATTCCAAGAAAATTGGAGTGAGTCACTAACAGTACAGATACCCGAGCATGTCATAACACACCTCGTCTCTCACCCTCTCCGACCTTCCCGACAACCACGCGCCCCGCAGCGTATGTTATACTACCTCTCTAAGACCTCCCGCCGCCCACGCATGATCACCGGAGTGTACAAAGGTGCAAGTGTACGTACCCAGAAGGAAGAGCCCGATAGAAAGAGAAAATGCCAAACGAACCGCGCAAAAACCGCGTCCGGCAACGCCTCCACATCCCAGTCTCCCCTGAAGTCCAAGACTATCTGAAAAACCGCATCGGCAACGTCAGCCTATTCATCGATACGACCATCAGCAACGCCACTCTATCGATTCAACCATCGATAACAGTGCTTTCACAAAACAAGATGGACCGGGCGGGAATCGAAGACTCCGCCCAAACAACCCAACAATCCCTAAACCCCCGCCCCCAGCTCCTCCGACCCCGTGATCTCCCGGACAATCCCGGCAACGACCGCCCGCTCCTCCGGCTGCAGCCTCGTATAGTACAGCCTAGTATCCTTCGCCTCGACGATCGCCACGGCATCCGCGACCGGCTTCAAGAACCCCTCGTACCCGGCGCCCCCGGATAGAACGATCTCGCGGACGGCGCTCCCGACAGCGGAGACCTCCCCCGCCCCGATTAGCCGCTTCAGGAACCCTGCCGTCATCCTCCGTGCCGTTGCCGGGTCCAGGCGGCCCGCGTGCGCATATGCCAGTCTGATTAACGAGAGGCCGTTTGCCCGGTTCCCGGCCAGCAGCTCCTCCCCCGCGAGATCGAGCGTGATCTCCACGGACCGCGCCAGCCGGTCCGGGTCGTCGGGTTCTTCCCCGGCCTCCTTTAATCCCGCCAGAACATCCTCCCGCCTCCCGGCCGCGATCCGGTCCGGCAGGGCAACGCCCTCCATAACGCCCGATGCCCCCCGGTATGGTATATCGACGGCCGCCGGATGCCCATGCCAGGCCTCCAGAAATCCGATGAGGACAAACACCCGGTCACGGCCGGCCGGCCTCCGCATCGCCCGCCACAGCGAAAAAAGCCGGTCCCGGGCCTCGTAGGTCGTCCTCTTCTTCATCGGGCGGGAGACGACGTAGCCCTCGGCCTCCAGCCTCCGGAGCTGCGCGTTCACCGTCGCGAGGTTCAGCCGGGCGCGCTCTGCGACGTCTTTCGGGGTGAGCGGGGTCTCTGCGGTGAGGATCGTATCGAGGATGAGCCGCCGCTGCCCCGGAAGCCTCCGGAAGACCTCCCGGTAGTAGGGCGTCTGCTCGTCCGCCAGCCTGAAGAAGGCCTCCGCCGCCCTGCCGGCCCCGCACTGCGAGAGGATCTCGTACAGCCGGATCACCAGCCCCGGGTTGCCGCCGATGAGGTGCCGGAGCGCCTCGATGCCGGGCTCGTAGTCCCCGAAGTTCTCGATGAAGGCGGTATCGCCGTCGACCTCCGCGACCCTCCGCATGAGGTCCTTTGATTCGGCGCAGTCGAGCTCCCGGAGGTGAAAGACCCGGAAGAAGTTGTAAAACGGTTCCTCATGGTCGAGGACTCCGGGGAAGAGCGACGGTGCCGACGCAATGACCGAGAGATAATCTGTCCGCTGGAAGACCGACCGCAGCGCCCGGACCTCGCGCCTCTCCATCTGGTCAAAGACCTCGTGGATGTTCTCGACGAAGACCACGACCTGCCGCTCCCCGGCCGCTGCGGCGATCCTCTCGACCGCGGCCTCGCGGACCAGCGAATCCTCGCCGAGCGCGGCCACGTCGGAGGTCTCGACCCCCATCCCCGCGAGCACCCGGAGAAAGAAGTCGGACGCCCTGAATATCGAGTACTCTTCCTCTGCAAGGTCTACCGGGATCACCAGGCCGGAGAGTTCGTCGCGTATCCTCCGGCAGAGCAGGCTCATCAGGTGGGACTTCCCGGCGCCCCGGGACCCGACCAGGAGGAAGAACCGCGGCGTTCTGCTCGCGGACGCCCGGTCCGCTTCGTAAAAGAGGCTCTCCAGGAGTTCCTGCCGGCCGACGAGAAGGTGCTCGAGCGTCTCCCTTTCAAGGGCCGCGGGGAAGTAGCGGTAACACCTACCAGGTGCCGGCATAATAGATCCTCCACCAGTCCCGGAGCATCTTTGAGTAGAACCGCAACTCGCCAGGGGTCTCCGAAGTGACGTAGAAGTCGTGGTTCAGTTGTGCCAGCAGCGCTCTGAACGCATCCTCGCTCTCCGACGCGGTGCTCTGCCGGAAGATCTCGTAGGCGATACCCGCGGGCAGGGACTCCGCGAGACTCACCCTGCTTAAGATGGCGCGGGCGGCCTTCGCCTCCTGCCCGGAGTAGGTCGTCTGGAGGCGGCGCGAGTAGTGCTCGAAGTAGTGGCGCCCCTCGCTGCCGAGGATCCTCCTGCTGTAGACCCGCTCGACCAGCGCCGGGGAGGGCACCCCTCCGGAGATATCCGCCTCTTCCTTCAGGCCGGAGAGGACGATCATGAGGAAGTAGGGGATGTAGGGCTCGCCCACGCAGTCGAGAACCGCCCGCCCGATCTCCGGCGAATACTCCCACCCTTCTCCCCGAAAGACGCGTTCGACGACGGAGAGCGCGACATCTTCGCTGAACCCGCCGATGGTGACTCTCCGGAAGTCGTTGATGACCGGGGTCCCGCCGATATGGTAGACGACGTGGTCGATGCTGACCGAGCCCCCGACGATGAACCTCACCCCTGCCGAGACCTGCCGCAGCCGCCGGAACCACTGCAGGAACTTCCTCGCATCCTCTCTCTCCATATTCTGTATGGCAACCGGAAACTCGTCGAGGATGATGCAGACCGGCCCGGTGAGCCCTGCAAAGATCTCATCCACCTTCTTTGCCTTCTCGTGCCAGTCGTCCGAGAACTCCGCTCGCAGCCGGCCCCGGAGCTTTGCCCTGAAGGCCGGGGTCTCGATCTCGTCGATATTCTCCTGCACCAGGGCAAACGCCTTGCCGAGCGCCGAGGAGATCCGGGCTCCGGGGCTCGCCCCCTCGCACTCGACGAGCGCCGTGACGAGATCGGTGATGAACTCCCCCGGGGAGTTGACGCTCTCGACCTCAAGGAATACGCACGATTGGTCTCTGCTCGCGAGGTCTCTCTCGATCTTTCGCATGATCGAGGTCTTGCCGAACCGCCGGGGGGCGACGAGCATGACGTGGTCGTTCTTGATGGTGCTCAGGATGAACGCGGTCTCACGTTCGCGGTCGACGAAGTCGTCTCCTGTTGCGGGGCTTCCTACGGGCAGCATGTACGACACCAGACAGATCTGGTATATAACGAATCTGTTATATAACAAATTCGTTATTCTCCGGGCAGGGGCCGGCACTATCTCGATGCTGGTAATAAGGTCCTGAACGCGACAGAAGAGTATGAAAAACTCATCGAAAAATTTCCGATTTGATATTTCAACGTATCTTTTTTCATAAATCCCGCTAGGAGAACATAGATAAATATTAAGTAACCCTTGCTCGATAATTTTATTGGTGGTACGATACGAGTAGAAGTCCTCCTAAAAACAGCTTGAAGAATAAGGACAAGAAAAAAGACCCTAAAGACGATTTTGTGATACACCTTATAATCATCTTGATATCGGCCATAGTTACTCTTTGGATTGCCATGCTCTCAAAAGATTACTGTTTTGCTGCAAATTCACTTTCAGACCCTTCGTTAGGAGAGGACGTTCAGTCCTTTATCGGGAATACCTCATCGCAACTGATCGTCGCAGCAACTTTTCTTCTATCTGCAGTATTCGCCGTTATTACACTTGAAAAAGATAGAATAGAAGATAGCAAAAATTCTCTTCGTTTTACCTACCTGTTCGCATTTGTGGCATTGATGGCCGGACTCTATGTGAATTTTTGGGGATCTTTGCCCTCACTTCGAACTGAAGATATGGCCGCTCCCTTCCTAGTTTTAATGTACGGAATATACTGTTTACTTCTAGCAATGTTTGCTGTGCTTACTATCGGCCTAAAAACTCTTGGGCGCTGACTTAGTGTAAGTAAAAGAAAAGAGACATTGCTTCTTTTTTTAGTCATAATCACATGGGAGTTGTGTTTAACCACGCTCACACTGCGGGGAGAGCGAGCCGCCCGCTGACACCATAACTGGCGTGATGTATTCCGCTGATAAGGAACGGGTAACCGCCAGTCCGACAGAGAGTAAAACATCCCTCGATTCAGTCAGTCAAACATTCTGTGCAACTGACGGGTGGGCACATTCGCCTTAGTGCGCCGTTTTACCTTTTGCTCAAAGATGCACTCTTTGATCTCTGTTTGTGACGTTAAATCATAGACAAGACCGTTAAGTGATATGACCGTAGCCCCTGGATATTCATCGACAACCAGATATTTGCCCCATACGCCCCGGTTGTCCGCCGTCGCTATCTCTCTATTATTGAGGTCATCATAATATCAGCAAGACTGGTGTTCTCAATCACTTTTAATTGGTTGTTCAGGTCTTTTTAGTTGCACTCCGATGAATTAAATAGAATCTCGGCAATTACGTAATCAAGGACATAATTTCCTAAAAACTCTAACTGCTCGTAGTTGTCACACTTGATTCCCCCTGCGATAATTGAGCAGTATACGATGTCAGACTACTGATACGGCTTCCCATTGGATATCGCCACATGGGGGGGACCGGGAGGGGATGCCCCCCTCTTGACAGAGGCGTTTCTGGATGACCTCATTATAAAATTTGTTTTCCAATGTTCAAAGCTTTTCGCATTCCAATGAATATTCTGTATTTAGAGTGAGTTTTAACTTTTGGTGCTAGATTAGCATAAGTTCTCTGTTTATAACAGAATTTCCCGAAATCTTCATTGCGAGTCCGTTCTAGATAACTGATTATATTAAGGTCATATAGCAACTGTAAAAATGTATCTGCATCAGAGCAGAATGGCGGGATCTTATAATTGTAATCGTAAGTATACTCAATTAATTTAAAAAATGCACTATTGAATTCAGAGTAATTAAAATCAGATTTACCGTTCAAGAAATCGAAAAACTTTTTGAACACTTCAAAGTCCTTTTCCGAATAAAAAAAGGACATCTGGTCTTTGATCTCTCCTAAATAATAGTCTGCCAATTGTCTTTGAAAATCTGTATTTTTAAAATCCTCATGAGAGAATGCTTGAGTAGTCTTACCTTTTCTATTAACTGATATATCCCTTAAAATGTTCATCATCGTGACAATATCTCTTGGTCGATACAAGGAGTGTCTTAAGATGCCGATGAATGAATCATCAAAATCATGGTTACTACTCCTACGGGCAGATCGATTTGGAATTTTATATGGGAAGTAGTAATTCCACGCCGCTCCAGACTCAAGGGCTTCATCTTGCTGAGATCTTAAGAGATTGTCGGCTATGCTGAAGATGTAAGAAGTTCGGTAATTTTTATCCGTAGTATTCCAATCTAATATCACGGAATTATCCCGCAATCTGTTATTTTGGTTTTGTAGTCCGAATTTGTTAAATATATCGGGTCTAACCAGCAATACTGCTCTTAAACTGCCACTATCACTTCCTATCAAAGAGAAGAAATCATTATTAACGGTCCAAATTGCATTAGCTAGCCCCTTTATACAATCCAAGTAATCCTCAAAGGCGATGCCATATGGCTTAATATCGATACCATCAAGGAATAAAATATGATTCTTGGTTAAATTAAGGGTGCTTAATGCTTCTCGAAACTTTTGCTTTATGGTCATTAATTTTACTTGATATCGATGCTCTGTCGATTCGAGCGTTTTTTTATCCTCACCACCGAATTTAAAGCCTGCTGGATCGTACTTAGAGAAAATTTCTGCGGCAACAGCAGAGTTTTCAACTAGTTTTATTGCAAAAGGAATTTCAGGAGAGAAAGCCGATTTGAAAAATTCCCTCATTATATCTTGTAATTGCTTAAACTTTAAATACTTACTAATAAAGTTTGGCTCTTCATTTTCGAGGATTTGCTGGGAAATTAGGAAGTAAATAATTATTTCCCATATATCTCTATAGTCTGAGAGGCTCAGCTGATTTTCTTGTTTCAGCGTGACAAATTTATGATATTCCGTTTCCCTTAAAAATCGTATGGCGCCGTAATTCTCCTTATAGGCATTATTAGAGAAATACACTGCATATGCAGTTTTACCAGTCCCTTTCTCCCCTACCAAAAAATAAACATTGTCGTCACATAATTTGTCTAAAGCGTCAGTATGTATGAATATTTTATTAAACAGTTCTCTGTCTCTTGGACGCTTATAATTTTCAGCATCATTATAGCCTAGATCTAAATTAGCAATGGGAAGCATGCATCATCCTCTGAACAAATATTCACGGATCTAACTCAATATAAACCCTTTTAAATTGAATTAATATTTTAAATCTTAAATGACAGGATTAAATCCTAGATACAACACTGAACATCTAAAAGTTGCATGTTCACACTCTTTCTGAAATAGAGTAGCACAGCCTCCTCAGCAGCCGCGTACCGCATATCTCACAGCGTATGTTACTACCTCCTTAAGACCACCTGCCGTCCGTGCATGATCACCGGAGTGTACGTACAAAGGTGCAAGTGTACGTACACTCAAAACGGATGAAGCAGAGAACATGCCAAGAAAACCTCAAAAACGGCGTATCCGGAAGCGGATCTAAATCACCGTCTCCCCGGAAGTCCACGATTACCTGAAAAACCGCGTTGGCAATGCCAGTAGATTCTTGGATGCGCTAACCAGAGATGCTATTTCCGGAATACAGCCTGTGATATTTTTTCTATCACGAAAAAGGATGGACCGAGCGGGAATTGAACCCGCGGCCTCTTCCATGCCAAGGAAGCGATCTTCCCCTGATCTATCGGCCCCTGTTACCCTACTATGTTGATCGCGATCGGTTAAAAAGGATTCCGGCCCCTCGCCCCCCTATCACTCATTTTCAAGGCCCGAAAGCCGGGAGAGCACCCGCTCCCGCGCATCCTCCATCTCCGGGCGCGCGACCACCGCGCCGCCCTCGATGCACCGGGAGAGGAGCGGCGCCCCTCCCTCCGGCGCTGGAGCCCGGAGAGGCAGCGTGACCCGCCGGCCCTCCGCCGTCTCGTAGACCTGCTTTACGCCGCTCCGCTTCCCCCGCTTCGCGTAGGGCCGCCCCTCCATCTCCACGATGTCCATCGCGAAGTCGATCACCGGCGCGTTCGCGATTGCCCCCCCGACCCCGAAGGCGTCCGCGATGTCGTGGTAGGCCGCGACGTCCTCGCGCGAGAGCCCCCCGGAGAGGAAGATCTTCACGTCCGGGTAGCCGTGGACGTCCAGTTCCCAGCGCACCTCCTCGACGATCGCCCGCATGTTCCCCCGCCGCGACCGCGGCGTGTCGAGCCGCACAGCCGTCGCCCCGCATGCCGCCGCCCGGACCGCCTCCACCTTCTCGTCGTAGAAGGTGTCGGCGAGCATGATCCGCGGCACCTCCGGTCCCGCCTCCCGCGCGAACGCCCGCCAGGCATCCTCCTGCCGGGGATAGCACATCACGAAGGCGTGCGGCATCGTCCCCGCGAGCGGGATCCCCTCCGGCGCACAGGTGTTGCTCGCGGCGTCCACCCCGCCGATCCAGGCCGCCCGCTCGACCATCGCCGCGATCGCCGGGTGCTGCCGCCGCGACCCGAAGGAGTAGACCGGCCTGCCCCGTGCCGCGAGCCTGACATGCGCCGCCGACGACGCCACCCCCGAGGCGTGGCAGAGGAAGCCGAGGATCGCCGTCTCGTAGACCGCGAAGTCCCGGTAACGCCCCGAGACCCGGAGGACCGGCTCGTTCGCCGAGAAGACCGCGCCCTCCGGCATCGCGTCCACGTCCACCGGCACGCCCTCCAGGAGTTCGACGACGTCGGAGAGGCCGCAGAAGACTCCCCACGGGTCCGGGAGCGCCGCCGCCGTCACCTCCATCGTGACGTGCGGGTTGACGCCGTCCCGCTCCATCACCTCAGTGACCCGCTCGAAGTAGACGTCGGTGCACCGCCCGTCGCGGATGGCGTCCTCGCCGACCATCAGAAACCTGCGCATGCCAGATCCGGTCGTCGCCGGAGACGTAAACCCTTCCGAACCGTATCGCGAATAGATGGGGTTTTCTGATAAGACGTCGACCCGATAGACTGAATGTCACACGGACGGGCGTATGCACGGGCAGGGTGGGCCTGAAGATGCTCGGGATCATCGGGGGCACGAGCCTCCTCTTCGCCAGACTGCCGCCGCTTGAGAAGAAGACCGTCGCCACCCCCTATGGAAAGGCGGAGGTCTACTGCGGAGACTTCGCGCTCCTCCTGCGCCACCAGCACAGCCTCCCCCCGCACCGGATCAACTACCCCGCCTGCCTCGCCGCGCTCGCCCTGCTCGGTGTGGACCGGATCGTCGCCTTCGGCTCCACCGGCTCCCTGCAGCCGGCGATCCCGCCGGGCTCGGTCGTCATCCCGACCGACTACCTGAGCGTCACCGACATCCCCTCCATCCACGAGTGCAGCATCGGCCATGTCCGCCCCGAACTGGACGCGGACCTCGTCCGCACCCTCGGCGACCTGGTGCCGGAGGCCCGGGTGGGCGGGGTCTACGCCCAGACCCGCGGCCCCCGGATCGAGACCGTCGCCGAGGTCAGGGCGCTCGCCCGCGTAGCGGACATCGTCGGGATGACGGTCGCGAGCGAGGCGACGCTCGCGCTCGAACTCGGGATGCGGTTTGCCGCCGTCTGCACCGTGGACAACTACGCAAACGGCCTCGGCGACGAGACCCTCACCTACGAGCACATCCTCGCGACCTCGCGGGCGAACGCGCAGAGGACCGAGAGGATCCTTGAGAATATCGTGGAGCACCTTGCATGACTGAATCTGACGACATCTTCACCGCCCGGGGATCGGTCCTGATCGCCGGCGCCATCATCGACGGATCGACTGTGGATATCGCGATCGACGAGACCGGGACGATCGCGGGGATCGGGGAGGGCGCGAGGGAGGCGATCGACGTCGACATCATCATCGACGGTTCGGAGAGGCTCGCCGTCCCCGGCCTCGTCAACACCCATACCCACGCCGCGATGAGCCTGCTGCGGGGCTACGCGGATGATATGCTCCTGCAGGACTGGCTCTCGCAGAAGATCTGGCCGCTTGAAGCCCATCTGTCCGGCGACGATGTCTACTGGGGAACGAAGCTCGCCTGTCTTGAGATGATCAAGAGCGGCACCGTCGCGTTCAACGACATGTACTTCTTCATGGACCGGGCCGCAGAGGCCGTCGACGAGATGGGCATCCGGGCGACGCTCGCCTACGGGTTCATCGACCTCTCCATCCCCGAAAAAAGGGAGGCCGAGATCAAAGCGACCGAGAGCCTCGCCCGCCACATACAATCGCTCGACAACCCCCGGATCAGGACGGCCGTCGGCCCCCACTCGGTCTACACCGTCTCCCTCGAAGGCCTCCGCTGGTGCGCGGAGTTTGCGAAGGAGCAGGGGATCGGCATCCACGTCCACCTCGCCGAGACCGAGAAAGAGGTCGTCGACTGCGTCGCGCAGACCGGCAAACGCCCCGCGGCGCTCCTTGACGAGTGCGGCTGCCTCACCCCGCGGACGGTCGCTGCGCACTGCTGCTGGCTCGACGAGGCCGAATGCCGGCTCCTTGCCGAGCGGGGGGTCTCCGCCTCCCACAACCCGGCAAGCAACATGAAACTCGCCGTCAACCGGGCGATGCCCTACCACTGGCTGAAGCAGGCCGGGGCGAACGTCTGTCTCGGCACCGACGGCTGCTCCTCGAACAACAATCTCGATATGTTCGAGGAGATGAAGTTCGCCGCCCTCTTGCAGAAGTTCGCCTGGAACTCGCCGACCCTTCTGCCCGCGGGCGAGGCGGTCACGATGGCGACCGCGGCGGGCGCCCGGGCGCTCGGCACCGGCCCCGGCACCCTGACCGTGGGCGCGCCGGCCGACATCGTCCTCGTCGACGCCCGCGCGGTCTGCAACACCCCGCTCTACCACGCGGACTCGAACCTCGTCTACGCCTGCAACGGCGACGCGGTCATGACCGTCCTCTGCCAGGGCAGGGTCCTGATGCACGAGCGGACGGTGCCGGGCGAGGAGGAGATCCTGGAGGGCGCCGCCGCCGCGGCACGCTCGCTCGTCGGGCGGGCCCGGCAGGCCTCCTGATCCTTTTTTGGTCCGGGCTCAGTACCGGTCCTCGGTGGGGTACCAGTACGTCGGCTCTTCAGTGGGGTACCAGGTCGGCTCTTCGGTCGGATTCCCGGTGGGCTCTCCGGTCGGGTAGACCGGCCCGTAGGTCGGCTGCCCCGCCGGGTAGACCGGTCCCGAGGTAGCTACCGGGCTCGGCCCCGCCGTCGGCTGCGGCCCCGCACCGACGCTGCCGAGGTAGATGTTCCAGGGGCCGTCGTCGTTGCCCATCCAGACGATCCGGTCGCCGGAGATGTCGGGGAAGGCCTGCTCGGCGCTGCTTGACGTCACCTGCCGCTCCTGCCCGCTCCGGATGTCGTAGAGGTAGATGTCGCCGTTCCCGTTCCGGTAATCGGTCCAGACGACGTAGTTGCCGTCGACGACGGGAGCGATCGCCAGCGCCCCCTCGCCGCTGATCTGCTCGATGTTCATGGTGCCGACGTCGAGCAGGTTCACGACGAACGACGTGTTACTCTCGGCCACCCAGACGATCCGGCTTCCGTCGCTCGAGACCGCGGGCGGGCTGGTGATGTTGTTCTGCGAACTCGCGCGCATCGATTGGCCGCTCGATATGGAGGCCCAGGCGAGATCGAGGCGCCCGCCGACCTCGCCGTCGTCAAGCCAGGCGACGGTGTCCCCGCCGACGACCGGGTAGAGCTGGTTGTATGTCTCGTTCGCGAGAAGAAGCGGGGCGGTCCCCCCGACGTCGGTGTCCTGCCAGTAGACTTCGCCCATCCCGGTGTTGAAATCGATACGGTTCCAGCAGACGAGGTTGCCGGAGATGCTCGGCCACATCTGGATCTCCTCGTCGTTCGTGATCTGGCCAAGCCTTCCCGACGCGATATCGTAGAGGTAGATGTCGGTCGTCATCGTCGTGGCGTTCAGGCCGGTCCAGACGGCGGTGTTTCCCGATACGTCGATCTGCCGCATGCCTCCCACGACGTACGTCCCGTTCGGGGGCGGCAAGGTTCGCCCGGTCGAGGCGTCGTAGATCCCGACGGACATGGTGTTGTTGTCATACCAGACCACCAGGTCTCCCGAGATCGCGGGGAACTCTTTGTCCCCCGTCCCGCTCGTGATCGCAGCCTCCCCGGCCTGTGCCGGGGTCGGTCCCGCTGCCGGGAACGTCGGAGTCGGCCCCGGCCCGGCCGGCGTCTGGGTCGGCCCCGTTGCCGGGAACGTCGGGGTGGGTTCCGCCCCGGCCGGGGTCGAGGTCGGGAACAAACCCGGCGGGAAGGCCTGCGCGGAGGCCGCACCCGCGATGAGTCCGACGGCGACGATCATTACGAGAACCGCCGCCATCTTAACCGTGATTCCTCTCATAACTCACAATCTCCCTGATCATACGCATGATCGCTCCCCGCCCCCGGACCGGGGCGAGGCTCCGGCATGAGGGTGGATGTCTGAGTTCCATCGCGGCGCTGAACGGCGGTGTCTGCGGAGCGTTGCGCGTGCTCCGGGAGAATGGGCCATTGGGCGGATGCGGGTGGGAAGGGCTCTCCGTGGCGTGTGCGTCCTGGCCGGATACCCTCACGCTGGTCCCCGATGGCGGCACCTGTATATATGCGTTGGCCCCGGTGCCGGGGGGAGCATCACTCAGCCTGCTCCCCTACGGCCGTTATCGTGAGGTCGAACCGTTTCTCCGTCCCGGTCACGTTCTCCCAGGGCCGCCGGTAGACGGCCGAGAACGTGAATACCCCCGCGTGCTCCGGCACGAGGGTCCAGGTGCGGATTCCCCCGACCCCGACCATCGTCCCCGGTGTCGCGTTCTGCTCGTAGCGGTCGGCAGCGATGGTGAGCCCCGGTGAGGCCGTGGCGTTCCAGGAATAGCCGGTGGAGGGGTTCTCCGCAAGGCTGACCAGGGCCTCGCTCTCCACCGGGACGGTGACGTTCTCCCCGTTCTGCTCCGTGCCGAAGGCGTACGGGGCCCCGGCCTCCTCTTCGAGCGTGAGCAGCCAGATATCCCAGTCTCCCGACCGGTTGTCCATCCAGGCTATCCGGTTGCCCGAGATGCGCGGGAAGGACTGCCATGCGTCGTCGTCCGTGACCTGCCGGATCTCGCCGCCGGCAAGGTCGAGCAGGTAGATATCATCCATGATCCCGCCTGTGAAGTTCTGCCAGATAACCAGATCCCCGGAGATATCGGGATAAAGGGCAAACCCCGGCGAACCGCCGGCAACCCGCTCCTCCTTGCCCGTGGTGAGGCCGTGGATGACGAGCGAGGCTGAACCGTTCCCGATCTCCGTCCAGACGACGCGGTCGCCGGAGACCGCAGGGAAGCCCTGCCTCACGGTGCCGTTCCCGAGTGCCACGGGCTCCCCGTCATCCCGGCTGACGAAGACGGTATAGTCCCCCCCGCTCTCGTCCGCCCAGACGACTGTCCCGCCCGACACGTCGGGGGAGACGATCAGGGGATTGCCCTGCACCGGCCCCGAAGAGACCCGGGCGACGGTGCCGTCCGTCAGGTTCATGGCATAGATGCCGCCGGCGTCGCCGGCCCGCAAGTCGAGCCAGACGACCTTATCACCGTCGATCGCGGGCATGACCTGACCGCCGGGCTCATCGGTGAGCCGGACCTCCGTGCCGGCCGCGATATCGTAGAGCCAGATCTCGGGCGCTCCCGACCGGTTGTCCTGCCAGACGATACGCTCCCCCGAGATCTCCGGCCAGATCGGGAGGCCGGTCCCGTTGGTGATCCGGGTCTCCGTTCCGGCCGCGATATCGTAGAGATAGATGTCGCTGCCGTTGTGCCGCTCGTCGACCCAGACGATCCGGTCGCCATCGATGGCAGCGATGCCCTGGTCGCTCCCGTTCGTCGTCACCTGCACCGGCTCCCCGACCTCTGCCCCGCTCACCCCGACCATCAGCATTGCTATGGCAATGCATACAAAATACAGGGATCCGTCTTTCACTTGTTTTCCCCCGGGGTGAGGGAATATGTGCATAGTATAAAAATCAATTTATTTAAATCGCGGCGGGGTGATGCCCGGGCGCCGTCGGGGTCAGTGTGTGGCCGCGGTTGAAATGGTGGGCTATGTGGTCTCGATCGTTGGTGCGAGGCAGGGGTTCTTTATTGTGGCCGCCGCGACTCGCAGGGCACCCCGGTCTGGCAGAAGCCGCAGCTCGCGACCGGGAGGCCGAGCTCGTCCTCGACGAAGGGCATCGTCGTCTCCCGGATGTACGCGAAGCACCGCTCCTTGTCGTGCCCCTCCGCCGAGATCGCGCCCGCGGGGCAGCGGCGGATGCAGGCGTCGCACCCGGAGGGGCGGAGGCAGTATGCGGTCCTGTCGCTGTAGGGTCGCGGGGTTGCGGGAAGGTCCATCGCGGCCACGACCGACCCGAAACGCACCGCCTTGCCCCGCTCCGTGATCAGGCCGTCGCAGAGACCGAAGGTGCCGAGGGCCGAGGCGTAGGCAGCGTGCCGCTCCGACCAGCGCGAGGCGATCCCGAACCGCTCCGAGGTCTCCCGTCCAAAAGCCGGGAGCCGGGCCGGGGCGACGGCCGGGTATCCGGCATCGGCGAGCACCCGGACGAGACGGTCGCGGATGCGGTCGTTCACCGCCTCCCCGTAGTGGCGGGCAAGGCTCCAGCGCCGCGAAGGGAGAGCGGTGCACGCACGGTGGTCGCGCCGTGTCGCGGCGGTCTGCGGCAGCGCCCAGACGACGACCGCGAGATCGGACGCCGCGACGCCGGAACCCGGAAACCCGATGCGGAACGCCTCGAGGGGCGTCCAGTGAAACGATCCTATCGTCTCCTGAAACTCGGCATACAGCGGATCGTCGCCGCGGGAGACGCCGATGAGCGGGCTCTCCCAGGCGGGCTCGGCGACATCCGGGCCGAGCCGGTTGACGTCCGGGTCGGCGAGGATCGATCGGATCTCCTCGAGGATCTCATAGATGCCGAACATCTCGTGCATGGTAAAAAAGGGAGTTATGCGGTCTCGATCTTCGACGCGTTCTCAAGACCGAGTTCCTCGATCGCCATATCGCGCATCTTGAACTTCATGATCTTGCCCGAGACCGTCATCGGGAAGTCGTCGACGAACTTGACGTAGCGCGGGATCTTGAAGTGCGCGATCCTGCCGCGGCAGAACTCCTTCACCTCATCCTCCGTGAGGGTCGCCCCGCCCTCCAGCCTGATCCAGGCCATCAGCTCCTCGCCGTACTTCTGGTCCGGCACCCCGATCACGTAGACGTCGGCAACCTTCGGGTGGTTGTGGAGGAACTCCTCGATCTCGCGCGGGTAGATGTTCTCCCCGCCCCGGATCACCATATCCTTCAGCCGGCCGACGATCTTGATGTAGTCCTCCTCGTCCATCGTGCCGAGGTCGCCGGTGTGGTTCCAGCCGTGCTCGTCGATCGTCGCCCGGGTGGCGTTCGGGTTGTTGTAGTAGCACCGCATCACGCAGTAGCCGCGGGCGCAGATCTCGCCGGTCTCGCCCCGGGGGAGGATCTTCTTCGTGTTCGGGTCGACGATCTTGATCTCGGTGTGGGGGAACGGCCTCCCGACGGTGGAGACCCGCCGCTCCAGGGGATCGACGGTCGTCGTCATCGTCACGCCGGGGGAGGTCTCCGTCTGGCCGTAGACGATCACGATCTCGGACATGTTCATCTTCTTGTTGACCTCCCGCATCACCTCGGTCGGGCAGGGCGATCCGGCCATGATCCCGGTGCGGAGCGAGTCCAGCCGGAACTTCGCGAAGTCCGGGTGGGAGAGTTCGGCGATGAACATCGTCGGCACGCCGTGGACCGCCGTGCACTTCTCGTCCTGGATGGCCTGGAGGACCGCCTCGGGGCTGAAGACCGGCGCGGGGAGCACCATCGCGGCGCCGTGGGTGACGCTCGCCATGTTCGAGAGGACCATCCCGAAGCAGTGGTAGAACGGCACCGGGATGCAGAGCCGGTCCTTATGGGTGAACTTCATCCCCTCGCCGATGATGTAGCCGTTGTTTAAGATGTTGTGGTGGGTCAGGACGACGCCTTTCGGGAACCCGGTGGTCCCGCTGGTGTACTGGATGTTGACCGCGTCGTCGAAGTCGAGCGAGACCTCGCGCTCCCGGAGCTCATCGGGACTGATGAGCGCGGCCATCTCGTGGAGTTCGTCCCAGGTGTACATCCCGTTGTAGGGGATGTCGCCGAGGAAGATGACGTTCTTCAAGAACGGGAACTTGTCGCTGTTGATCCGGCCCGGCTTCGCCTCGAACGCCTCGGGACAGGACTCGTAGAACATCCCGACGTAGTCGGAAGTCTTGAACCGCCCCTGGATCAGGAGGGTCTGGACCTCGGACTGCTTCATGGCGTACTCGAACTCGTAGGTCCGGTAGGCCGGGTTGATGTTCACCATGATCGCGCCGATCTTTGCGGTGGCGAACTGGACGAGCACCCATTCCGCGTAGTTCAGCGCCCAGATCGCGACCCGGTCCCCGCGCTCCACGTCAAGCGCCATGAGGGCGCGTGCAAGGGCGTCGACGCGCTCGAGAAACTCCCCATACGTCCAGCGGATGTTCTGGTGGACGGAGACGAGCGCATCGCTATCCGGGTGCGCCGCTGCGATTCGGTTCAGCATCTCGCCGATCGTGATGCCGAGCAGAGGTATCTGCGAGTTTCCACACGCGTAACTGCCCTCAACCATTCTATATAAATGAGTGGCGTTACCGTTATATCATTAATGGTTCTCCTCCCAGCGCAACCATTATATTTCCCTGCGCTAATGGTATTGAGGACGGGGGGTCGTGGCCTAGTCCGGAATGGCGACGGGCTCCAGCGGTCTTTGCACGTGATGAACAATGGGTCTGCTGATCGAGAGATGATGACCCGTTGGAGCACTGATGCATGTCGGAGAGACCCGTCGATCGTGAGTTCAAATCTCACCGACCCCACATTCTTATGTTCTTTTGCCGATACCGCAGGGTGTCTTTTTCAAGATTCTTCTCAGGCTGAAACCGGAAGACTCCTGGTTGGCCGGACCTGCCAGTCATCACCGTTCACTCCTTCTACTTATCCTCTTCCGCGGCCGCCGCCGCCCGGTACCTGTCGGTCTCGCGGTAGGTGAGCGCCGATATGTCGCCGTCGCTCTCGATGTAGGCGATCCGCACCTCTTCGATGCCGCCGATGCCCCTCGCACGCAACCGCTCGACGAGTTCGTCGCGGGTCATCAGCTCCCGCCGGAGGCTTCTTTCGATGACCTTTCCGTTCTCGATCACCTTCAGGGCTTCGGGGGAGACGATACTGCGGAACCGCCGGCTCTTGTACTGCCCGATGGAGACGAGCACCGAGAGGCCGAGGAGCGTCGAGGCGCTGACCAGCGCGGCAAGCAGGGAGGTGTCGCCCGCAGTGAACGCCTCCGAGATGCTTTCGGAGATGATCAAGAGGAGGATGAGGTCGAAAGGGGTCAGCTGCCCGAACTCGTGCCTGCCGATGAACCGCATCACGAGCAGCAGGAAGAAGTAGATCACCGCCGCCCGGAGGACAAGTTCGAGGAGCGGCGTCTGGAGGACGAAGAGGTCCGACATGGTCGGGGTGAGCGAACCGGGATGGATTATACCTTTCGTCACCGCGGCGGTATCTCCGCCGGGGGGCGTCCGCACCCATACGCGGCTGCTCGTTTCCGGGGCGTAATACTCCCTTTTGCCGCTCTTCCTCGCGGGAATATCCTCCTGTCGGGCGGGTTTGGGAGGCCAACCGGGAGGTCTTTAATAGAAGCCTCACCAATATTTCTGCAGAATCTGAGGGCATGCATATGTATCTCATCGGTGAAGCACTGGTTGGAGATGGCGCAGAACTTGCGCACATCGATCTCTTGATAGGAAACAAAGAGGGCGCGGTAGGGCAGGCGTTCGCAAACTCCCTCTCGCAGCTCTCCAGAGGCCACACCCCGCTCCTCGCGGTCGTCAGGCCGAACCTGCCGACGAAGCCCTCGACGCTCGTCATCCCCAAGGTCACCTTAAAGAAGGAGTACCAGGTGAACCAGATGTTCGGGCCCGTCCAGGCCGCGGTTGCGAAGGCCGTCGCCGACTCGGTCGAGGAAGGCGTCTTTGAGGGGATCGATCTCGAGGACACCGTCATCATGGCGAGCGTCTTCGTCCACCCGACCGCGCAAGACTACAACAAGATCTACCGGTTCAACTACGGCGCGATGAAGCTCGCGCTCCGCCGGGCCCTCGACAGGTTCCCGAGCGTCGAGACGCTCCTGCACGAGAAGGACCGGGCCGCCCACGCGGTCATGGGCTTCAAGGTCCAGCGCCTCTGGGACCCGCCGTACCTCCAGGTCGCCATGGACCTCGTCGACAAGAACCACATGCGCCGGGTCCTTGAGTCCCTGCCCCAGAACGACCACCTGATCATCGAGGCGGGCACGCCCCTGATCAAGAAGTTCGGGCTCTCGATCATCTCCGAGATCCGCGAGATCCGGCCGAACGCGTTCATCGTGGCCGACTTAAAGACCCTCGACACGGGCAACCTCGAGGCCCGGATGACCGCCGACGCCGGCGCAGACGCCGTCGTGATCTCCGGCCTTGCACCCATCTCGACGATCGAGAAGGCGATCGAGGACACCCGGAAGACCGGCATCTACACGGTCGTCGACATGCTCAACGTCGAGGACCCCCGCGCCGTCGTCGAGCAGCTGAAAGTGAAGCCCGACGTCGTGGAACTCCACCGCGGCATCGACGTCGAGGAGACCGCCTACGCCTGGGGAGACATCCCGGCGATCAAGAAGGCCGGTGGCGAGCGGCTGCTCGTTGCGACGGCAGGCGGCATCCGGCAGGGCGTCGTGAAGGACGCGCTCAAGGCGGGCGCGGACATCCTGGTCGTCGGCCGGGCCATCACCGCGAGCAAGAACATCCAGCACGCGGCCGAAGAGTTCCTCCAGGAACTGAGCACCGAAGAGATCGACCAGTTCAGGATCATGACCGATTTTTAATCGGTCATTACAACTATACACCTATTTTTCGATTAGACTCGCGCGAAGTCTGCGAAGAGCAGCCGCTCATCTGCCTGGCGTGTGGTGAGCTGGATCCGATACACCTGTCGCGAGTCGGGATCCGCTATCATTGCGGGCAGCTGGCGATCGGGGGGCCGTGAAGACCCTGGCCGGAACAAAGAGATTCCTCACGGATGGCGCGACGATCCAGAACCAGAAGGCGTGGGCGGTCCTGGAGATGCGAGAACGGGGCGAGATCTGAACCGGGGCAGGAGAAACCTATTTTATGTACGCCGGGATATTATATCGTATCAGGAGGGGATGGAGACGGCAAAACCGATCGAACTTGGACTTGTCCTGGAGGGTGAAGATGCCCGGCGGTTCCAGCACTACCTGGACCACCCCACCGACACCGATGACGGCCGCGAGCTGATCCGCGAGGCCGCCATCCTTGCCCGTGAGATGCGACTTTGAATATGAAAATACCCTTCAGGGATCTCTTGTTTTCTTTTCTCAATGAAGACATTGACATTTCGTTATTCCGGTGCAGAGAGCCGGACCTGACGGAATTCCTGATCGAGGATGCGCTTGAAAACCAGGTTGCCCGATTGTCGGTCACGCGGCTCGTGTCATATGAAGGGCAGATTGCTGGTTTTTTCACACTCACCAACGACTGTATCATCAGGAAAGGCGTCAGCGATGATGACGGTGAAGAGTGGTATCCATATCCGCATTATCCAGCGCTGAAGATCGCACGACTGGCGACACACCAGGAGTTTGAAGGGCGGGGTATCGGACGGGCAATGCTATTAAAGACGATGGCCATCGCCATGCGGCTCTCGCACTATGTGGGGTGTCGCATGATCACGGTCGATTCCAAACCAGACTCTGAAGGGTTCTACCTGAAGTATGGCTTCCAGAAGGTTCTCGTAAAGCAGAAGGCGAACGCGGTTCCTCTCTATCGTGACTTCTATCGTTCTTATCATGAGGCCGAGAAGGACATGAGCCTTCCTCTGTCGAGTTTCGATGACAGTACGCGGTAATGAACGCGATGTGGCTTGAGAGGCAGATGCTCGACCGAGGTTGCCTCTGCGATGTTCGGGTCTGCGTCCAGCGAGTTCCTCCTGGGCGACGTCAACCGGGCGAGGGTCTGCATCAGCCGGATCTGGAGATGATCAAGATCGGTCGTGATGGTGGCGCCGCCGGGGCTGCCGGGGCGGCCACGCTGCAGGTGTGGGGTAATGTTGCGGTTCGCGATGCGCAGGCAGGGTGATAGAATATAGGAGATGAGGGATTCTAACTTAAAGTTTGAGTGCGCCGACCGGGAATCGAGCTCGCAACTCTTCACGGAGAGGGGGCTTTGTTGTAATGACCGATTATTTGCAGGTAGTTCCGCATCAGGACCGACTTCTAAGGTCGGTCGATATCTTCTTCCGCCGAAGTGTTTCCGGCAAAAATTACCCGGCGGCGCGGAGATGCACGCCGTCCCGGACAATAAGTTAACGTGAGCAGAACGGCAACGAATAACCATGTCGTTTCCCGGCCCGGTGAGCGGGCGAACTCCGGTCGACGAAGGATCGCCGGACTCCGGGACGGGCACGGACGGTTATCGGCGGCTGAACCGGAAGTCCCTTCTCTCGATATACTTCGGCCACGCCGTCTCCTATGCGATCCTCCTTGGGGCGTTCATCCTCCTCGAGACCTACGCAGAGAGGTTCCTCGGCCCCAACTACGTTCTCGTCCGATACGCCTTCATTGCGGTCCTCGCCGTCGTTCTGGTCTATATGGCGGTGGCTCCGCCGGTCTTCTATGCCCGCTACCGCTACCGGATCACCGCCGACAGGATAGACGTCCGCTCCGGCGTCCTCGTGCTGCGCCATATCCTGGTGCCGATCGAGCGGGTGCACCAGGTGGAGGTCTCCCGCGGCCCGGTCAACAGCGCGCTCGGCCTTGCGGAGGTCACGATAACCACCGCCGGCGGCGTGGCGACGCTCAGCTACCTCGAACTTGAAGAGGCGGAGAGGGTGGCCGAACTGTTGAACAGTCTGGTCGGGCGGATGCTCAAGGGGCGCGTGCCGGCGACGGAGCCCGCAGGCGACTGATATGATCGCGCCCGGCGAGAGGATGAGGTGCCACCCGAGCGTCATCGTGGAGAACTCGCTCTCTATCGTAGTCCTCCTCGCGCTCCTCGTTGGCCGGTTCGAGACGACAGCGGTAGCAGGCGTGCTTGCGGCCGCCGTCGCCGCGCTGCTGCTCTTCAACTACCGGCAGTGGAGCCGGACGACGATCCGGTTCAGCGAGACGGAGATCGTGGTGGAGCGGGAGACCCTCTTCAAGCTGAAGAAGACCCTCCCCTACGCGAAGATCGCGTCGGTCAACGTGAACCGCGGCATCGTAAACCGGCTCTTCGGGACCGCAAGGCTGCAGATCAACATCAACTCGGGGAGCAGCGCCACGGTCCCTGAGGCGGTCCTGACGTTCCGGCAGGACATGGCCGAGGAGATCCGGGCCGCGATCGCGGACCGCCTCTACGGCCGCGAGGCCGCTCCGGACGAGGACGAGGAAGCGGAGCCGCTCGCGACGCTCTCCCCGGCGGACGTGGTCGTGCACGGTCTTCTCAGCGTCCCGACCTACCAGACCCTCATAGGCTCGGTCTTCCTGGTCTACTCCGTACTGCAGCTCTACGGCTCCGCGGGAGCGGGGTTCTGGGCGGACAGCAGGGCGCTGGCCTCGCTGACGATGTTCTTCATCGTCCAGATAGGACCTTCGGTCTCGCTCATCTTCCGCTACTACAACTACCGGGTATACCGCCGGGGGGATACGATCTACCTCCAGCACGGCCTCTTCCGGACCTACAGGACATCATTCGACGTCTCACGGGTCAACGCCGTCCGGGTCAAGAGCACGTTTGCGGCCCGGCTCCTGCACCGGTCGTGGATCGAGGCGGAGGTGGTGGGGCTCGCGTCCGGGAGCGGGGAGAGCCTCCGCCCCGTCCTCTGCCTCCTGAAAGACGACGCGACACAGCAGACGCTCCTCCGCGAACTGGTGCCGGAGTTCGTCTACGAGCGGAACCCGGAGAGGCAGCCCGCGGGTGCGCGGAGTGTCCTCCGGATCCGGGCCGCGGCGGCCTCTCTCGCGCTCGTTCTGGCGATGGCCTGGCCGTCGCTCTACGTCTACCGCGAGGCCGCGGATCTCGCCGGGGTCGCCGGCGCGGTCCTCCCCTGGGCGCTGCCGCTCGCGACGGTCCTCGCAGTCCTCGCGATCTTCTACGCGACGCACGTCTCCTACCGGATCACGGAGTTCGATGCCGGCAAGGACCTTTTTTCGTTCGTGAACGGCGCCGTCGACCGCGAGGCCGTCACGATGAACTACGACAAGGTCCAGACGGTTCAGGTCACCCAGGGACCGGTCGCCCGGCTCTTCGGGGTCGCGAGGGCGGAGGTATACCTCCTCTCCTCGAGGGGTGGGACGAGCATCTCGTCGGGGTATTTCTCCGAGGACCGGCTCGGCGTCATCGGGGAGACGGTGATGGAGCGGATCGCGAGCGGGGAGTACGATTGGCGGAAGAATAGCGTCTGAGCGGGGCGGGGAACGAGCCTGGCCGTGAAAGCAGGGTTATTGTCATCTTCTCCAAGGCGAGGGAGGCAGTGGGATTCCGGCCAGATGCACCGGAGGATGCCGGCAATTCTATGTGGCCGGGTGGAAGGCGTCGGTCAATAACTATTTTATCCCGGTGGCGTACTGGCGTATGCCCTGTGGGGCAGGAGGACGATGGATTGAGGAAGAAGCTACTGCTCATCGGGATCGTGTGCGTATGCGTTGCCCTGCTGCTGGTCACGCCCTGCCTGGCAGCCCAGCCCAGGATGGTAAAGATCGATGCCGTAAAGGGCGAATACCATATCGGGGAGGACCTTGTGGTTTCCGGAACAACGAAAAATCTTCCTGATGGAACAATGATAGATATTGGCTTTGAAAGTCCCCCATACTCACGCGTACCGATCACAACGTATGTCGTCGACAATCATTACACGGCTACTGTTCATACAGATTATCTGGGCGTGGGAAAATGGAGCGTTTGGGCTTCTACTCCCTTTGAATGGCCATCAGCAGCCAGCAGGTATGTATCTGTCACGATACTCCCCTGACTCAACCCTTTTTGCTATCTTTAGACTATAGGGGGCGGTATTGGCGGTGGTTTTAATATAGAATAAGTCCCTATACCCGAATCGGGAATGAAACCGGTAAGAATTGTGGGTGTGCTCATCGGCGCCTTTATTGCATCGCTTGGCCTGCTCTGGTTCCTCCAGGGTATGGCAATTATCGAGATGCGTCCGATACTCTGTGTCGCGGACTGCGAACCTCTCGTGGGCGGATCGCCGACCTGGGCGGCAGCCGGGGCGGTTGCTCTCATCATCGGGGTTGGTGTCGTTCTTTTCAGCGCGAGGCGCGGGGGAAGATAGACGAGCAACTGAACTCTCGGTGACTTCGCCCAACGAGTATGACCCCCACTATCGGGCCCCAGCACTTCGCTAAAGTTCCAGGAAAGCCCCCCGATGTCAAACCACTGACTTCTATTCGCACCTGGCGGTGCTCGAACTCGCTTCGCTCGTGCTTCGCGGCTTCGCGCATTCGCGTGAGGGTGTATTATTATCCGCACCCGCTAGCTCACGCGAAGCCGCGAAGAACGCGAAGTCTGGTGTCCGGGTGTTGCCAGCTTCTTTACATCTCCGATGCTCGAACCTCGGGCTTGCACCAATCGGTGCTCAAGCTCCTGCCCCCACCCTTCGGGTGCTCACGATCCGGCCCTTCGGCCCATCGCGGCACGTCACCGCGCCAGAAGGCTCGGCATCTTCGGTTCGGCGACAGGGGACCGGTTCGACCCGGCATCGACCTCGTCATCGAGTTCGAGCCGATGGCCCCGGTGGAGCATGCACGGGCTTACTTCGGCCTCGCCGAAGACCTGGCCCGGGCCTTCGGCCGCGAGGTCGATCTCGTTGATCTCTCCGTGGTGTGGATGCGATCTTCCGCCGGGCGGTAGAAGAGACCTGCTGGGATGTACATGCTGTTCAAAGGCGCAGGGGCTGGTGCACTACTACCTGATGGGCAAAGCGCACCCCTGGTTTCATGAAGCAGGAGTAGCAGGTTGACAGGGTTGATACGGGCGAGGATACACAGATGCTTCGTCTGTTCCCTCCAGCAGATGAACCTGCATCCGGCTGAATAACCACCACGATCTCCGGTGTGTCAGCGGTTGCGGAGGCTCGATCTTTATGAGAAAAGGGTGGCAGGTCAGGGCCTACCATCATGGCTCACCGGTAGGTCGGGCCTGGTAGAAGTATGATCGCCTGCCTATAGATCTCTTCCTGTCTTCTGAAGTATTTCCTGCATCTCCGGGGTCAACTGGAGAACAAGTTCTGCATTATATGCACCGCTTGGCATCATCTCTACTGGAGATTTGAATATCTGTTGAGCTGCGATAGCATACGACCGCGATCTGGCAGCGGGTGATCCGTCTCTGACCGCCGGATCAACATTGGTGGTAAAGATTGAGATTGTATTGTCGCTGTTATAGACGAATTCGAAGGTCCGGAACTGCTGAGGGAACTCCCGCAGCGATGCGGTTTCAACCTGCCAGAAACCGAGTTCAGGGCGGTCAGAATCCGGAGATTCGATAGGTATCACGGTATTTTGATGGCGATGCCCCGAGATCCATGCCATGAGGTTTGGATAGGTCTGAAGTTTGGCTATCAGATCAACATCAGATACCGCAGCGTACTCACTCCATTTCATGACCGAACTGAGACCCGTTTGATCCTTTTCGATGACTATCGGGATGTGGGCTGCGATGATCATGAGCTTTCCTTCAGCCTGACCACTCTCGAGTTCTTGTACGAGCCAGTCGTACCGCTCCTGATCGATAGAACCAAATCCGGAGGTCCCTTCGCTGGGATCATCGTCCCTCTGGGTATTATCAAGCACAATGACCTTTATCGGGATATCTGATCTCGGTTCGAATGAATAACAGGCAAATCCCGTTGTTCTATCGGACTGGCTGAATCCATGCCCTTGTGGGTTTGAAGAGGAGTCTAAAAATCCACCGATCCACTCTGTTCTCGAGAGGAAACGGCGATTTTGATCGGCCGGGACTGTTGGGGGGCCATCAGTGAAGTTGGTGACAGGGCCTGCACCGATAATCTCACCGTCTGGTGTCCGACCATCGATTACTCCCATATAGAAACCACGGCTTTTTAGGCGGAGAGGGTCGGTGAAAATATTACCTAATTCGAGTATTGCAGTGCCGGTCAAGGCATTTCTGGTAGAATCATCCGGAGGGAAGAGACCCATCCAGAAGTGATCGTGATTGCCGAGAACCTGATACCATCTGATCGATTCATCAAGCCCGGCTGCAAGGTATTCATCCTGGTAATCATTGAGAGGGCCGGGGATTGGATCGTCCTTGTCACCGGAGTCGGGGTTGACTATCCTGCCGTCAAGCACATCGATATACCATCGCAGTTCGTTGTACTGGCCGCTGTTAATTGCATCGCCAAGGAATATGCCGAAGTCGAATGGATTCTCTTTATGAAGGGCGTTTGCCGTCTGGACTGCTGCGTCGAGGGTATGGGTGGTATACAGCATAGCCGGAGAGTATCCTGAAATTACGCCCCATTCATAACCATAATAGACCACCTGAGCAGGAGACTCTTTGTCGGTGATATGGATATCACTCATGGCAAAGAAGGTTAAAAGTTTCTCCGTATTGGTATCTGATGCAGGGGTGTATCCATCTGGCATGAGGTCCAGTCTCTTCTCATAATCCAGCCCCTCGCCGAACTCCCAGATCCCATATCCATACTCTGAAAAGTTTGCGACCTGATCCGGATCCAGGGCAGGCGACGTTGAAGGGACGGGGACGGGAAGAACGGTTCTGTTGAGTGTTGTCAGGACCAGAGAATCTATTGGATAATCCGGTTCTCCATCTTCAGGGAGTTGGGTGTTGGGAGCGGTACATCCTGCTGCAGTGATGAACACCACGAACAGAAGAGTCAGTATGACACCTGCTTTAGGATTATACATATTTTTCTTTGGATTCAGATAAAGATAAGGTTATTTATAGTAGAGCACCAAGCCGTCAGATGTACGTACCAATGTATACCGGCAATGACGGGATACGACAGTACGGCAGCTGGTAACAATACTCCTTTTCATCCTACAGCCCCGCCCATTCATAACGAGGCTCACAAAAATTGACTGGATTTAGACTTAAATTTCGAACGGAGTAAATTTCATTGAGAAATGTATTTTACCCGTTATGTGTTGTACCTGACACCTAACGAGATTCGATATTTCAGAATACTAATAATTTTTCACCTAAATAGCGATCAAGCGCAGATAATACTTTATTTTTCTCCACATCGTTATGAGTGATCGGGAATTTGGGCTAAAGGCATGAATCTTAGCAGTCAGCGTAAATGGAGCACATGCTGCACGCGTGTCTCCCCATGCCCATAAGGGACCCCGATCTGCTCGAAATATCTTAAAGAAGAGATTTTGAGTCTGGGTAGCCGGCCCTCACGCCTTTTCTTCCACCCGGATCTTCAACCCCTCGTTGTCCACCGTCGTCGCGATCGCGACCCGAAGCCCGGCCTCCGCCAGGATCTCCGCCACTTCCTCCTCAGGCCGGGCGGTGACGACCGCGATCGAGGGCCCCACCGAGCTCATCCCGACGAACTCGAGGCCGGCGTCTCTGAGCGCCGCCATGTAGCGGTAGATCTCAAAGCCGTGGTGCTCCACTTCGGCCCGCTTCGAGCCGCGGAACTCGATCTCCCAGATGACATCCCCGATCTTCTCGAGATCCCCGCGCTCCAGCGCCGGGATGAGGTCCATCAGGATGAGGTAGGACTTCAGTTCGCGGTCGCGGTAGTCCAGGGTCCGGGCCTTGTTCATCAGCAGGTCGAACTCCTTCTCCCCCGCCGACGAGACATCGGTGGCCGGGATGGCGATGTAGACCTGTTTGCCCTCGGCAAACGGGTGCCGGTAGACGAGGGTCAGTTCGTCCCCCATCACCGCCATCCCGCCGTAGGTGCTCGCCGCCGGCCCGACGCCGGTCTCGAACCCGAACGCGACGCTCCCGCCCACGGTCTCCTCGACGAAGTTGCAGCCGAGGAGGATGCGGAGCTCGTCGGGGCTCAGGGGCGAGCCCACGGCGGTGTTGAGGGCGTTCGCGACCGCGATCAGGATGGTGCTCGTTGAGCCGAGCCCGACGTGCTCGTACCGGTGGTCGCGGGCGCGGATCTTAAAGCCGCCCTTGTAGCCGACGACCTGCCGGAACGCCTCCGCGAAGTGCCGGAGGATCGGTTCGCGGGAGTAGTCGATCTCAAGGCCTGAGACCGTGCACTCGACCTCGGCGGTGCAGTAGACACTGATGGCAAACCCGATCCCTCCGCCGCCGGGGCGGTCGGGAGAGAACCGGTTCATATCGAGGACGGTGAGGTGAATCCTCGCTGGGGCCTCGACGACGACGGTGCCGGACACCGGCGCGAGCCGGTAGTCTTTCTGGAGGCCACGCGGCCGGATATGCTCGCCCGGAGAGAAGGAGGTGAACTCGTACTCGACGAGGTCGAGGTCCCCGCCCCGGATCTTCATGGTGGGCATAATGTCACTTCGCTTCAGCGTGTGCGGTCAAAGAAGATATCCTTTCCAGATGCCCGGAGCGGTATTCCGTAGGCTACCCCGCATCCTTCCAGCCAGCCGAGCGAGAGCGCGCCGACGCCTGCCGAGTACAGCACCCGGTTGTCGACGTTGTGGAGGCTCGCGGTCTTGACTGCGGAGCCGACCGCGATCCCGAGATCCGCCATCCTGACGACGCAGTTCGGGCCCTGGAACGGGACGGATGCCGGGAGGCCCCTCTTCTGCGCCTCGAGCATATCCGCGCAGGTGGGATACCCGCACCCGCCGCAGTCGAGGCCCACGGCGTCGTTGAAGAGTGAGCCGATGATGAGGCAGGCGTCGCTTGCGGCAATATTGCCCGCGTCCCGGATGAAGAACCCCGCGTCGTGCTGCTCCCCGAACCTCCGCATCGCCTCCGCGAGCGCCGTCTTCTCCTCGTCTCCGCTGACGATCATCGTCTCGATGACGTCGCTGCCCCTGGCTTTCGGGGCGGTGCGCGCCGAGAGCGTCATCAGCTTCGCGACGGTCTCCACGGCGTCTGATTCAAAACCCATGGGAGTACCTGGCGCCGACCCGTGATAAGCGTATGCCCGGTCGGACCGGCGACACCTTTTTCCCGGAGACCCGCCGAGAGGCGGGTTACCATGGCATCGGAGAAGACCCAAAAGGCAACCTTCGGCGCCGGGTGCTTCTGGGGCGTCGAGGAGACGTTCCGGCGCGTGCCCGGCGTCGTAGAGACGGCGGTGGGATTCATGGGGGGCACCCGCGCGAACCCGACCTACGAGGACGTCTGCACCGGGCGGACCGGGCACGCGGAGGTCGTGCAGGTGACCTACGACCCCGGGAAGGTCTCCTACCGCGAACTCCTCGACGTATTCTGGGGCGCCCACGACCCGACGACGCAGAACCGCCAGGGGCCCGACATCGGGGCGCAGTACCGGTCCGTGATCTTCTTCCACACCCCGGAGCAGGAGGCGGCGGCGCGGGAGTCAAAGGAGGAGGCGGACCGGTCGAAGAGGTTCCGGCGTCCCATCGTGACCGCGATCGAGCCTGCGAAGGAGTTCTGGCGGGCCGAGGAGTATCACCAGCAGTACTTCGCGAAGCGCGGGGGCGGGCACTGCAGGACGGTGTGGTAGGAAGGCGAAGTCGCCGAGGAGCGCTGGATTCTTGCTTCACACGAAATGCGAGCGAAGCGAGATCGAGCGTCGAAGGTGTGAGCCGCGACGCTCCATAAGGAGCGGAGTTTGAGCACCCTCAGGTGCGACTTGCGAGCAAAGCGAGCATGAGAAGCCCTCAGAAGTCCGGTGGATAGGTACCTGGTGATCTCCTTCGCGGCTTCGCGTCTTTCACGTGAGACTTTGTGCTGTCTCTATGACAACCTCACGCGAAGCCGCGAAGGACGCGAAGTTCAGATCCTGAGAGTAACTCTTCTTCGGGTCTTTCGCGTGAGACCATGTGTTGTAGGAAGTTACGGTTGGCTGCAGTTCCGTAACCGGGCAGGCAAAGAGGTCCTCTCTTACCCCGGCTTCGGGTAGACCCCGGTCTTGAACCCGACGCCCTCGAACGTGGCGACCCGGCGCTCGCCGGAGTAGACCTCGACGGCGTAAAGCGACGTCCTCTCCGTCTCCGAGACCTTCCAGGCGACCGCCTCGAGCGTCCCTTCCGCCGGCACGGAAAAATACTGAATATACGCGGAGATCGCGATCTGGTCGATCCCGTCCAGGTTCGCGGCGATCCCGAAGGCGTGGTCCGCGACGGCGAAGATCGCGCCCCCGTGAGTCGTGCCGTGGGCGTTCTCCCTGCCTGCGGTCGGCATGGCGACCCTGACCCGGCCGGCCTCGATCGCCGTCACCTTCAGGTCGAGGAGGCGTGCAAACCCACAGGTCTCGGACCGGCGCACCGCTTCGGTGTAAGCCTCCGGGATGGGTCGCTCGTCCGTCACGCCTACTTGTACTCCCGCTGCGAGTAGGAGACGCCCTTCGCGTTGCCGCCGCGGAGGACGATATAGAACCATTCCCAGATCGACTTGAGGGTCCCGAACTGCTGGTAGCGCCGCATCGAGAACCCTACCTTGAGAGCGGGATCGAGGTAGACCTTCCCGAGCTTCCTCATCCGCTGCGCAATCTCAAGGTCGTCCCCCGCGTCGATGCAGCGGTACATCCCCGCCTGCATGAACGCCTCCCGGTCGAAGGCCGTGTTGCAGCCCAGCGTGAAGTAGATCGTCCGGGTGTAATAGCCCAGGCGCGCGAAGGTGTTTGCGCCGAGGAGCGAGAGGTGATTCCTGGATCCGCCCTCGATCGGGTAGACCGTGCCGTAGAGCTGCACGATCTCCTTCTCCGCGAAATCCCTCTCGATCCGCTCCACCCAGTCCCGGGGAAGGATGCAGTCGGCGTCCGTCGTCGCGACGATATCGCCGGCCGCGGCCATCGCCCCGTCGTTCCGGGCTCCCCCCACCCGCTTGCTCGTCTGGATGAAGACCTTGTCGGCGAGGGGCTCCGCGAGCTCCCGGGTCCGGTCCTTTGAGTTCCCGTCGACGACGATGATCTCGTAGGTGTTCCTCGGCACCGTCTGGTCGTTCAGGGACCGCAGGCAGCGCTCGATATTCTGCTCTTCGTTGTACGTCGGCACGACGATCGAGATCATCGCTCGATCAACTCCCGGTATAGTTGTTGATGCCGTTTTGCTATAAGCGTGATGTCGTATCGCTCCGTCGAGGCGCGGGCTCCTCCGGCGCAGTGGTGCAGGGCCGTGTCGTCGTTGACCAGGGCCCGGGCCTCGTCGTTGTTCCGGAAGAAGAGGACCGAGTCCCCGAAGATCTCACGGAACTCGTAAATGTCGCGGGCGATGACCGGGAGGCCCGCCGAGAGCGCCTCCACGATCACGAGGCCGAAGGTCTCCGCGTGCGAGGGCATGAAGAAGACGTCCGCGCCGCTGTAAGCCCGGGAGATGTCGTCGATGACCCCCGTGAAGATGACGTTTGGGTGGGTGTGGGCCTTTAGCATCTGGATCTTCGCGTAATCCTTCGAGAGCGTCCCGTAGGGGAACCCGCCCACCCAGACCCAGGTCATATCGGGGTGCTGGTCGGCGAGGGTGAGGAAGTCGTAGATCCCCTTCCGGGGGGTCTGCTGCCCGACGGAGAGGACCACCCGCCGGTCATGGTCGATCCCGTACTCCTCGCGGAACGACCGCCGTTTCTTCCTGTCCCGCCTGAAGTATTCCCGGTCGATCCCGTTCGGGATGAGGGTCATCGGGACGTCGGGGACGAGCTGCTCGGTCTCCCGGTGGCAGGGGTCCGATATCGTGATGATGTGGTCGAACTGGCGGTAGATTTTCGGGTAGATCTTGTTGATCCTTTTGGAGAACGCGACGTTTCCCTCGTTCAACCGCGGTGTCGAGTGGGCCGTCAGGACCTTCACCCCTTCGGTGAACTTCAGGTGGTACATCGCCCAGGGGCCGAAGGTGTGGTAGTGGGTCAGGTCGAAGTCGCCGTAGTAGGAGTTGCGGGCGATCTCCATCCCCGGAAGCCGGGCAAGGTGGTTGTGGAGGGTCCGTGCGGCCGTCGCGCACCCGATGTAGCGCAGGAAGCGGAAGTCCTCGACGAAGATGTTGACCTTCATCGGCTCGCCCTCGCGAAGTCGAGCGCGCTCCGGATGCAGCCGTCCATGTTCAGGTACTCGAACTGCGAGAACCGGCCGACGAGGTCGATCCCCTTCTCCCGGCAGAACGTCCTGACGATCTCGATATTCCTGAGATACTCCGTATCGTAGACGACGTAGGCGAACTTTTCGCGGGCGACGCCGGTGTAGACGACGTTATCCCGCGATGGAATGATCCCTGCGGCGACGAGAGAACCGACCGTATGCTCGATGACGTCGGCATCCGTCATCTGTGATACCGCGTCGCCGTCGTTGTAGGTGATCTCGGCGAGGATCGAGGCGTGATCGGGCGGGGCGACCGCCGTGCTGTAATTCGAGGGGAACGAGATCCGGTTGAAGAGGCCGGTCGCCGGGTCGGGGACGTAGAGCCACGAGATGTCGGGGACAGAGCCCTCAAGGCCGATGAAGACCGAGCAGAGCGAGTTGTAACGGAGGGCGTCGCAGGCCGCCTGCACCTCTGCCGGGACATCCGCAAGGCAGGGGAGGAGGTTCTGGAGGGGGATCGTTGAGACCAGCCGGTCGGCGTGGACGGTCTCCTTCCCGTCGCTGACGGCGAACCCCCCCTCCTCCTCGCGGACGGATGCGACCGAAAAACCGGTCCGGACGGCGGGGAGGACGGGCTCTGCTATCGCCCGGACCAGCGCCTCGATCCCGCCCTCCACCGGGTAGGAGAAGACCGCCTGGTGGGTGTAGCCCTCGGTCTCGATCCCGACCGCCGACCGGATGATATCCTCGACCGGCGGCCGGGGGATCCGCCCCTCGACCCAGTGGTGCGACATCCGCTCCGCAGGATAGTTCCAGATCTTCTCGTTGTAGGGGAGCATGTAGCAGTCGGCGATCCCCCGGCCGAAGGTGTGGACGATCCATTCGGCGAAGTTCTCCGGCGGGGGGACCTCGCCCTTCTCGACGGCGATCAGGTTCTTCACGAACTCGTTGAGGCAGAAGAAGCGGTCTTCGTCGGGGAGTTGATAGAGGCCGTTCTCGAAGGGATATTTGACGTAGCGGCCTTTATAGAGGATCTTCGTGTTCCGCTTCCTTCTGTCGGCGTTCCCGGCGAGGACCGAGAGCATGAAGGAGAGGACTTCCGTATCGCGGGAGAAGATGATGTGCGATCCCCCGGTGTCGAACGTGAAACCGTTCTGTGTTCTCGAGCGGCAGAGCCCCCCGATCGTCCCGTCGCGTTCGAGAACGGTCACGTTGTCGCCCTGCTCGTGGAGCAGGCGGGCTACCGTGACCCCGGTGAGACCGCCACCCAGTACCGCCGATTTCACGCTCATACTGTTTATGCCGAAGCCATATATGGTTGACCATCCGCCCGGTCGGGGTTGCCCCCTCTCTCGCGTGAAAATTCGGCAGGACCGGGCCGGGAACGGAAGACCGCCTACAATTTTTGCAGTTCCTTCGCGAACGCCCGCAGGTCCTCTGCGTAGAGTTCCGGCTCTTCCCAGGCCGCGAAGTGCCCGCCGCGGGCCAGATCGGTGAAGCGCACGAGGTTCACCCTCCGCTCCGCCCACTCGCGGGGCAGCGGGGCGTCGAGGGGCGGGTGGGCGACGGCCGCCGGGACGGGGGTGCGCCGCCAGGGGCCGGTGGGCGCGTGGGTGTCGAGGTAATACCGGCGGACGGAGGAGGCGATCGTCTCCGTGACCCAGTAGATCGTGATGTTCGTGAGCAGGTCGTCGCGGCCGATGCGCGCTTCAACCTCCTCGCCGGTCGCTCCCGATACCATGAAACTCATGATCCAGGCCGCAAGGCCTGCGGGCGAGTCGGCCAGGCCGTAGGCGAGGCTCTGGGGTTTGGTCGACTGGACCATATTGAAGGCGCCTTCGTTCATCCACCACTCCTGGATGTAGTTCGCGAACGCTAGCTCGGGCTCCGTGAGGGCCGAGAAGTCGGTCGACCCGTCCGGGTAGCCGACGTCGGTCAGGTGGATGCCGAGCAGGGCATCGGGGTGCCGTTCCGCGAGCGACTGAGCGATCAGCGTCCCGGCGTCGCCGCCGGCCGCGATGAACTTCGGATACTTGAGGACGTCCGTCATCAGTTCGGCGAAGAGGTCGGCGGCCTCGTCGGTGGTCATGGCCTTCCGGTCGGAGAACCCGTGGCCGGGAATGGACGGGACGACCACGTCGAAGGAATCGGTCAGGAGCGGGATGACGCGGTGATACCGGTAGAAGGAGTCGGGCCATCCGTGGAGCAGGAGGAGCGGCACCGGGTCCGGCCCCCTCCCGCGCTCGTGGACGAAGTGGACCCCCGTCCCGCCGATTTCCGCCATGAAGTGAGCAAACCGGTTCAACTCCGCTTCGCGGGCCCGCCAGTCGTAGGAGTGCTCCCAGTAACGGGCGAGGTCTTTCATATAGGAGAGGGCGGTGCCGTACTCCCACCCGGCGCCGTCGTCGGGCCAGCGGGTATTGGCGAGCCGCCGGCGCAGGTCGTCGAGGGTCGTCTCCGGAACGGCGATGGTGAAGGGTTGCATGTTCGGGTTGGCGACCCGCCTCCGGTTATATATTTCGCGCGGGAAGGCTGCTTCAAGAGACCGGGCGGCAGGGTCAAGCAGAGATCGAACCGGCCGACCTCGGCATTCCGCCGGCGCTCCCGGGCAGTGACCGCCTCATCGCCGCCGTAGAATGTTCGCGGCCCATCCGGCGAGTGCGCCGAGGACGAGCAGCATGCTGAGCGCGATGAACGTGAACTTGACCGGCGACATCACGGCGGTGAACGTTGCAACCCCGTAGAGTTCCGCCGGGTATGCGAGGAGCATCGCGATAACCCCGGCGTTCTCGCAGTAGTCGGCGGCGCCTGCAACGAGCGGGACGACATTTGACCGCATCCACGGGCTCTCTGCCTGCAGCCAGCGCGAGAGGAGCCAGGATATCGTTACGGCATAAAAGACCGTGTATGCCGCCGGGAAAACGAGGTCGAGCGGCACGATGGACGTCAGGTAAAACGCCCGCCCCGCTTCCCCGAGCGCCGCAAGCATCGCGTACGCCTGCTCGGGGGTGTAGGTGAACGCCATGTCGAGAATACCTGCACCGCCCGTGATCGCCTCAAGGTGCGCGGTACCGAACGGCCGCCCGTTGATCAGGGCTGCGAGGGTGGCGAAGGCGGTGAACGATGCGAGCACCGCCCTTCCCGAGGAGATCTTTCGTATGACAGATGAGATCGTATCGATGACCTGAAGAGGGCAGGTGGTCACGGCCCTCTCCCCGTCCACGCGTACGTGATGGCCCCCTCCGGGCAGGCGTCCGCGCAAGCAGCGCAGAGGATGCACTCGGCACTCTCCATATCCCCCTCCCGGACCCTGCCGTGGACGTCGAGGCCCATCGGGCAGGCCCGCGAGCATTTCCCGCAATCGATGCAGCGGCCGGCGTCGGCGGCGAGCTGCAGGGCGGGCCAGCCGACGGCGTTCCTTATCTTCCGGCCGACGATCATCAGGGCGGCAATCGGGCAGACGACACGGCAGAAACCGCGACGGCCCATGACGAACGCGACGGCGAAGATCCCGAAGAAGATGAAGCCCACGATCATCAGGGTCTCGAAGGAGGTGATCGAGAGACCGTTTACCGTGCCGTAAAGGGGATCGATCGCGAGGATACCGCGCCGGCACCGATGAAGAGGTACGCAATCAGCACAAGCCAGAGCACCGTGACGCCGTACTTGACCAGGGTGCGCCGGCCGTCCTTGACGGTGCGCTTCATGACGGGCGAACAGATCTCCTGCCATGCTCCCATCGGGCAGAGCCAGCCGCACCAGAGGCGGGAGACGCCGAGCGAGAGGACAGCGAGCGCGGCAAAGAGGAGCAGGCTGCCGGTGGCGATGCCTTTGGCCGCCCCCATCAGGATGACGATGGGCGAGATGTAGAAGATCGTGGCCGGAATGAGGAGGAAAGAGACGATGAGCAGCGCTTTCCTGATTTTCTGGCGCGAGAGTCGCGGTTTCTGTGAAAGAGTGTTCTCTGTCACTTTGATCCGGTTATACTCTGATATTTATTGATGATTACACTTCCCCCGGGCGCTCACCCCGGGTTCCAGGCAACCGTCTCTGCACGGCCGGAGTATCCGGAGCCGGCACGTTTTGCCCCCGCTGCGCCTCCATATCCGCAACCGTGAGGTCCGGGTGTCGGTACCGCCCCCGGCCCTCGGTCCCGAGCATCACGTGGAGCTGGATCGCCTCCGTCGGGCAGAAGTGGAGGCAGGCGCAGCAGATCTCGCACTGCCGGCCCCACGCCGGGCGACCGTCGACGAGGGTGAGGTTGCCCGCCGGGCAGACCTTCGTGCAGGTGCCGCAGCCGGTGCAGGCGTCCGATACGGAGAACTTCTCGCCCGCACCGCGGGCGCTCGCTGCGAACGGCCCGCAGGTCAGGGCTCTCACGAGCCGGGAGATGGGTGCGAACCCCGGGGAGACGGCACGGCCGCTCCCGATCTCCCTCGCGATCTCGCTGAGCCGCTCATCCGCTCTGATAAGGACCTTATCGCGCTCCCTGTTCTCCGGCGGCCGGAAGAGCGGCGGGAAGTTGGCAGGCATCCTGACCGCAAACGCGGCATCGAGCCCCCGGCCCTGCCGCTCCCGGAGGATCCCGTCGAGCTGGTGAAGTGCCGAGACGCCCATGCCGCCCATCGTGACGACCGCGAACGTATAGTTCGCCCGCGAAAGGTCGAGTCTTCGTGCGAAGCCGGCGACCATGATCGGCACCCCGAAGTCGTAGACCGGGCAGACGATACCGACCCGGTCGGTGTCCGGGATGACGGCGCCCGCGGTATCCGCAAGCGACGCGATTCCGACGACGTCGCAGTCTCCGAGGGATGCGGCGATCTTCCTTGCAGCGGCAAGGGAGTTGCCGGTCCCGGTGAAGTAGTAGATGACGGTCTTCATGGTTCGTCTCCCCGCTGACCTTTCAGTTCCGCGATGCCGACCGAGGGGTTCCGGTAGCGCTGCCTCTTCCCGGTGCCTCTCCCTGCCTGGATCGCCTCCGCCGGGCAGAGGTGGATGCACCCGCAGCAGAGCTCGCAGCGGTGGTTCCAGACAGGTTTTCCGTCGACCATCTCGATGTTGCCGGCCGGGCAGACCGCCGCGCAGGTGCCGCACGAAGTGCACCCTTCGCTCACCGTGAACTTGCGGTCGTCCCCGTGGACATGGGAGCGGAACCAGGGGTATGTGAGGGCCTTGACGATCCGTACGACCGGCGAGTTCGGGAGTTTCGGCCTCTCACCCTGCCGGACCCGGCCCGCGATCGCATCGAGTTCCGCCTCCGCCGCATCAAGCAGGCGGTCCCGCTTCTCCCCTGCGGGCGACTCGTACATCAGGATGTAGTTGCCCGGCATATGCACCGTGAACCCGGCATCGAGCCCCCGGCCCTGCCGGTCGCGGAGGATGCCGTCGAGCTGCCGGAGGGCGGCGGCACCTCCGCCTCCCCCGTGCGTGACGACCAAGAAGACGTAGTCTGCCGCGGCGAGGTCGAGCCGCTCTGCAAATGATGCCGCCATCGCCGGGAGCCCGGCGAAGTAGACAGGACAGACGATCCCGACCCGGCCGGCATCCGGGGTGATAGACCCCACGGTATTCGTAAACGATGCAATCGGGACGACTTCGCAGTCCCCGAGGGCCCCGGCGATCTTCTTTGCCGCTGCAAGCGAGTTGCCGGTCCCGGTGAAATAGTAGATGACGGTCTTCATGGTATCACGTCAATCCGGTTTTCGTGTTCTGTCCGTCCTCAACCGGGAGCGGGTATGCTTCGACGATCCGCTCGATGAGGTCGTTCTCCGCCGTCCGGGCCGCCAGGTCCTCCTGTGTCAGGCTGACCGCCGCCGCGACCTCGACCCCCCGCGAGGCGAGCGCCGAGCGGAGGAGCGGGAGGGTCTCGCCGGGCTGGCCGCAGTTCGTGCAAAAGACCACGGCCCGCTTCCCCTCGCAGCCCGAGAGCGCCCTGACCGCGGCATTGATGGCCGGCGCGGGTTTCCAGGCCCAGACCGGCGTTCCGATGACGAGCAGGTCGTAGCGTGAGACGTCGATCCGGTCGGGGAGGATCGGGTCGCAGACTCCCCGGCGGGAGTGCAGGACCCCGGTCGTATACGCCGTGAACGTCGAGTATCCGGTCACTGTCTTCACCTCGACGAGGTCGCACCCGCAGGCGTTCCGGATCCGCTCCGCGACGCCCCGGGTCACGCCGGTATACGAGTAGAAGACGACGCAGGCATTCAGCGACGTCTTCTGCGCCGTCTTCCGGACGAGTTCGCGGTCGCACCGGTCCATGACGGCCCCGCACATCAGGTCGAAGTGCTCCCGGAACTTCAGTACCCGGTCGCGGTTGAACGAGAAATAGACCCGGAACCCCTCCCGCCGCGAGGTCACGAACCCCTCGCTCTTCAGCGTTTTTAAGTGCTGCGAGGCGGCCGGCTGCGAGATGCCGAGTATATCCGCAAGGTCGGAGACGCCCAGCGTCCCGGTCGTGTCCGTCGCGAGCAGGTGAATGATCCGGAGCCGGTTCGCATCACCGAGGGCCTTGAAGGCCCCGGCCATCTCCGGGGCAATCTTACAGAGTCCGGTGCAGGGATCGCACCCGTTGCAGTCGTCCATGTGAACTGCATAAGTGTATGCTTATACGGATATATTCTTTGTGGGGCAGACGGAGATCCTGATCTGCAAAACAGACGACGAGAGCAGAGGGCTAGAAAAAATTGGGATTTCGGGAGTGTTCTGTGGTTACTGCCGGCGGGGGGAGTCCTGGTCGACGAACAGGGTCTCTCCCGGGCTGCTCTTTCGTGAAGGCTGGCCGGGCGACTGGATGAACCAGCCTGTCCGGGTATTGTCGAGTATCTCCGCGGAGTTCTTCGCGGTCATGAGGCTGACGACGACCATCGCGACGGCCGAGAGGATGAGCGCGTAGAGGCTGAAGTGCACCGGAAGCGATCCTACGAACTTGGAGTAGTAGCCGAAGACGCCGGCCGCGACGAGCCCGGTCGCCATGCTCGCAATCGCACCCTGTCCGGTCGCGCCGCGCCAGTAGAGCCCGGCGAGCAGCGGGACCGCGAACGTCGCGAGCATCACCCCGATGCCCATCCAGATCAGCCAGGCGAGCATCGCCGGCGGGTTGATGGCGAGGAGGAGCGTACCGCCGGCACCGAGGACGATGGCGACCTTCGAGACGAGGAGCACCTCTTTGTCTGATGCCGAGGGGCGGAGAATGTTCTTGTAGACGTCCCACGCAAACGAGGTCCCAACGGTGAGCATGAGCCGGTCGGTCGTCGACATCACCGCTGCAAGGACGATCACCGCAAAGAACGCCCAGAACGCCACGCTCGGCATCGCGTGCTCGACACCGACGATGAAGGAGTAGTCCTGCGCGTTCACGGCCTGCGGGAGCACCAGCGTCCCCTCCTCGACGAGCGACCGGACGGCGAACCCGCTGAACTTGACGAAGAACATCACGACCGCGTAGATGCCGAACGCGATGAGCGGCGCCCACTTGAAGAACCGGGCTTCCTTTGCGGCGAGGACGTTATTGATGACGTGCGGGGCGCAGGCGAGCCCGACCATCAGGAGGATCCCGAACGAGACCAGGAACTCCGGCGTCGCGTAGGCGTAGGGGGCGTAGGCCGGGCTCGGGAACCAGGGCTCGACGAAGTTCGGGTCGACCCCGGCAAGGACGGTATTGATATGCTCAAGCCCGCCGGCGCTCATGATGACGGCCGGCGCCATCAGGAGGACGCCGAGGATCAGGATCCCGCCCTGGAAGAGGGTCGTCCAGGATACGGCGTAGAGTCCCCCGACGACCGTGTAGGCGGTGATGATGACCCCGGAGATGAGCAGCGCCTCCCAGTGGGGGATCTCAAAGAGCCAGACGAGGACGATGCTGATTGCGGCGTACTGCCCGACAAGGTAGATCAGCGAGACGACGATGCCCGCGATGGCGGAGAGGCCTCTGAGCGCCCGCGGACTCTCGAACCGTTCTGCAAGGTAGTCCTGGACGGTCAGGTAGCCCCGCGTCTTCCCGATGGCGTTCAGTTTCACCCCGAAGAAGATGATGCAGAACGCGGCCGCGAGCGGGACGAAGATCTGCTCCCAGATGCCCGGCCAGCCCGATGCGTACCCGAAACCGCTGACGCCGAGCAGCGTCATCCCGCTGCAGATCGAGCAGACGATCAGGATCGTGAAGACCCAGAAGCCGAGCGACCTCCCGGCGAGGATGTAATCCTCGGTACTGTGGATCTTCTTCGATGCCCAGCTCCCTATGCCGACGAGCACGACAAAGTAGAGCACGATCAGGGCGAGCGTCAGTGCGTCCGCCATTATGAGACCTCCTTGAATCGGAGCCCCCAGAGGGCGAGCAGGACGAAGGCCAGGGCGACCGCCCCGGTCACGATCACTCCCGTATGGAAAGGTAGCGCGAAGAACATGCCTGTCACTATGTGGCATGCTAACATATAACACGATCGATCGGGATGGGGAGCCCTCCCCGATGAAAGGCCCGGCCGACCGGATCAAAAGAAAGTTATTTTGAGCTCTTCACGGTCTTTGCCCCGCGAAGGAGAGCGATCTTACCCGTGCGAACGAGCTCTTTGATGCCGTACTGGCGCAGGAGCTTCTCCAGCGCATCGATCTTCCCTGTATCCCCGGCCACCTGGAGGACCAGGGTCTTCGATCCGACGTCCACGACCTGGGCCCGGAAGATCTCGGCGATCTGCAGGATCTCGGCGCGGGAGGTGCCCGACTCGGCGGCCACTTTGATGAGGGCGAGTTCCCGCTCCACGCTCTCCCGCTCCGTCAGGTCCGAGACCTTGATGACGTCGATGAGCTTGTTGGTCTGCTTCGTCACCTGCTCGACCACGCCGTCGTCGCCGTTCACGACGATCGTGATCCGGCTCATGTTCGGCTCCTCGCAGGGCCCGACGGCGAGGCTCTCGATGTTGAACCCCCGCCGCGAGAACATCCCGGCGACCCGGCTCAGGACGCCTGCCCGGTTCTCGACGAGAACGCTCAGGGTGTGCGACTTCATTCCTCACGCACCCCGATCATCTCGTTGATTGCGGCACCCGCCGGGACCATCGGAAAGACGTTCTCCTCCCGCTCGACCCGGAAGTCGAGGACGAACGGCCCGTCGGTGGCGAGCGCGGTCTCGATCGCCTCTCTGACGCCGCCTTTCTCCTCGACCCGGATCCCTTCGACCCCGTAGGCGTTCGCGATCTTGACGAAGTCCACCGGCGGGAGCTCCGTGTAGGAGTAGCGGCGGTCGTAGAAGAGTTCCTGCCACTGCCGCACCATGCCGAGGTACATGTTGTTTAAGATCACGACCTTGACCGGGATCTTGTAGTGCGCCACCGTCCCGAGCTCCTGGATGTTCATCTGGAAACTCCCGTCGCCGGCGACGTCGACGACCGGGAGGTCCGGCCGGGCGAAGTGGGCGCCGATGGCTGCCGGGAACCCGTAGCCCATCGTGCCGAGGCCGCCCGACGTGATCCAGGTCCGGGGTTTTGTGAATCGGTAGTAGAGGGCGGTCCACATCTGGTTCTGGCCGACCTCGCTCGTGATGATCCCCTCGCCCTGCAGGACGTCGGAGAGCTGCCGGACGACGTACTGCGGGTGGAGCCGCTCGTCGTCGCGGAACCGGAGCGGGAACTGCGCCTTCCAGGTATTGATCCGGGCGACCCAGTTCGCCGTGTCGCCGCGCTTCTTCATCCGCCTGAGGATGGCCCGGAGCACCGCCTTCACGTCGCCGACGATCGGGACGTCGACCTTCTTGTTCTTTCCTATCTCTGCCGGGTCGATGTCGATGTGGACGACCGCGGCGTTCGGCGCGAAGGTCTCGATCTTGCCCGTCACGCGGTCATCGAACCGGACGCCGACGGCGATCAGGAGATCGCACTCCGTAACCGCGTAGTTTGCCGACTGGGTGCCGTGCATCCCGAGCATCCCGAGGTTGAGCGGGTGGTCGCCGGGGACGGCGCCGAGGCCCATCAGGGTCGTCGTCACCGGGACCGCGGCCGTCTCGATGAACTCCAGGAGTTCGGGCGAGGCCTCCGAGAGGACCACCCCGCCGCCGGCGTAGACGAGCGGCCGCTCCGCTCCGACGAGCAGGTCGATGGCCTTGTCGATCTGGCGGACGTGCCCTTCGTAGGTGGGCTGGTAGCCCCTGAGGGAGACCGTCTCGGGAAGGGGCCTGTTGCCCTTCACCACGCTCGTGCTGACGTCTTTGGGGAGGTCGACCAGCACCGGGCCGGGCCGGCCGGTCCGGGCGACGTAGAACGCCTCCCGGATCACCTGGTCGAGGTCGTTCGCGTCCTTGACCAGGTAATTGTGTTTTGTGACCGGCATCGTGATCCCGGTGATGTCCGACTCCTGGAAGGCGTCGTTCCCGAGCAGCGCGGTCGGCACCTGGCCGGTGAGGGCCACGACGGGGATCGAGTCCATGTAGGCCGTCGCGATCCCCGTGACCAGGTTGCAGGCGCCGGGGCCGGAGGTGGCAAGGCATACTCCTACGCGGCCGCTCGCGCGCGCGTAGCCGTCGGCCGCGTGCGCCGCTGCCTGCTCGTGCCTTACCAGAATGTGCCGGATCGACGAGTCGTAGAGTTCATCGTAGATCGGCAACACCACGCCGCCGGGGTAGCCGAATATGGTATCGACCCCCTCACGCTGCAGCGCTTCAATCAGAGTCCTGGCTCCGGTCTTCATGCTCTTCCCTGAGTAATCTGTTCATCCCGACGATAACTGCTTCGACGCTCGCCATGATGATGTCGGTCCTCACACCTCGCGATGTCACGGTCTTTCCGTCCTTGCTGAGTTTCACCGATACGTCGACGACGGCGTCGGTACCGCCCGTTATCGCGTCGACGGTGTATTCATCGAGCCGTACGCTTCCGACGTCTGCGACCGATCGCTGGAGCGCGCGGATAGCGGCATCCACCGGTCCGGTCCCGACTGCGGCGCCGGTGACCTCCTCGCCGTTGACGAGCATCGTCACCGAAGCGGTCGGCATCGCGTTGCTCCCCGATACGATGGTGAACTGGCGGAGTGCGAGGCAGGGCGTGAACTCGAGTTCCATCACGGTATCGGCGATCGCCATGATGTCGGCGTCGGTGATCCGCATCCCGGTATCCCCGACCTGCTTGATCCGGGCGACGATCTCGGCGAGTTGCGCTGCATCCGGGGCATACCCCATCTCGCGGAGGGCGGCCTCGACCGCTGCCGACCCGGAGTGCTTCCCGAGGACGATCCGGCGCTTCCTGCCGACCCGCTCGGGCTGGAGCGGCTCGTAGGTGCTCGCGTCCCGCATCACCCCGTGGGCGTGGATCCCGCTCTCGTGGGTGAAGGCCATCTCGCCGACGATCGGCTTGTTGGTCGCGAGCGGCACCCCGGTCAGCCGGGCGACGCGGGTCGAGAGGTGGTAGAGCTCCTCGGTCCGGATCCCGGTCTTCTTCCCGTAGAGGACCTCGAGCGCCATCACCAGTTCTTCGAGGGATGTGTTTCCCGCCCGCTCTCCGAGGCCGTTGACGGTGACGTGGGCGCAGGTGGCCCCGGCACGGAGAGCGGCGACGGTGGTTGCGAGCCCGAACCCCAGGTCGTCGTGGCAGTGGATCGAGAGTGGGGCAAAGAGGAGCGGCGGTATGATCGCCGCGGCCCGCTCGGGCGTGAGAAGCCCGACGGTGTCGCAGAAGCAGAGCCGGTCGGCTCCCCGCTCGACCCCCTCCCGGAAGACCTCCGCGAGGAACGCCTGGTCGGCGCGGGACGCGTCTTCGCCGGAAAGTTCCACGATAAGCCCGCGGCTCTTCGCGTACTCGACGGCGCTCCAGGCCATCTCGCAGACCTGCTCGCGGGTCTTCCGAAGCTTCGTGGCGATGTGGAGATCGCTCACCGGGACGACGAGGTGGACGGAGTCGGCGCCGGCGTCGGCGGCAAGGTCGATGTCCCCGGCAAGGGCCCGGACGTAGGTGCAGCACTCGGCGGCAAGCCCGGCATCGGCGATGGCGCGGATGGACTCGCGCTCTCCTACGGATGCGGCCGCGGAGCCTGCTTCGATGACGTGGACGCCTACCTCGGCGAGGTACGTTGCAATCTCAAGTTTCTCGGCCGGCGTCAGGCAGACACCCGGTGTCTGTTCGCCGTCCCGTAACGTGGTGTCAAAAAAGCGTGTCGATTCGCCAAATAAAACAATCACACATAGTGCAATTCACCGTCAAAGAATTGGCGGCGGCGTTACTTAAAGGTTGGGCAGCCGGGGAATCTGGTGCAGGATAAAAGATTTTCTGGAAGATCTCCCGTCCGGGCCAGGGTCCCGGCCCTCCATCGCCGACCGGCTGAGGCGAAGATGTGGAGTTCGTATGACGGGTGATAATCCAACCTCGCTCTTCGCGTCCTTCGCGGTTCGAAGCCTGAGGGCTTCTCATGCTCCGGTCCTTTGGGCCATCGCACTTCGCACCTTCGGTGCTCGAACTCCGGACGTCCCGTCCGTCGCACTTCGCGGCTTCGCGCTCTTCGCGTGAGATCTTATCAGTCCCTGTACTTTCCCTCACGCGAAGCCGCGAAGAACGCGAAGTTCGGTGAATGGGTGCTGGCAGTCCCCTCCGTACCTGGCGGCGCTCATGCTCCTGCCCTGCAGGCAGTCGCACTTCGCGGCTTCGCGCCTTCGCGTGAGACTGTATCGCTATCCGAACAAGTTAGATCACGCGAAGCCGCGAACCAAAAAAGAGGGGGGTGTTACGCCGGCGCCGGGGCGCTCTCGTAGACGAGGGCGATGTAGCGGGAGGCGAAGATGATGAACGCCGGCGAGAGGAGGAAGAGGAGGAACCAGCCCACGACCGGGATGAACATCAGGACGAACTGCACGATCGCGATGACGACCGTCAGCACGACGAGGGCGATGAAGACGTCGAGCCACCCGACTCTCCCGATATGGTCGCGGAGGGTGCCGATCCTGAAAGCATCGCCCATCCTTCCCGTCCGGGCGAACCGTGCCACCCCGAAGGTCGCGAGGATGCCGCAGACGATGATGGCGACGACGAAGAGGACCAGGATGGCGAGGACCACGACGATGCTGAGTTCGGGGCTGAGAAGCCCGCCGGAGCTCGTTCCCGCCGGGGTCGTCGTCGACGAGACCGGGACGAGGTACGCGAGGAGGGATACGGCCGCGAGGACGTAGACCGGGATCGTGTAGACGAGCGAGATGATGATCATCTTGATGCCGTCGATGAAGAGGCCGATCCAGCCTTCTGGTTCGGGGGCGGGTTTTGCGCCGCTCATGACCCGGACGCTGTAGCCGTAGATGAACGGGAAGAGGATCGAGGCGATGAGCAGGAGGAGCCAGCGGACCCACCTGCCCCAGAGGGCCTCCTTTGTGTAGTCGAAGGACTCGTTGAGGTATCGGACGTAATCCATGGATATCACCGCATGTTATGGGAAGGATCGTTTGTTTGTAGGGATAAAGGCGTTGTTTTGCTCGTCGGATAATATGAATCCCGATCGGGGAACTGCCCGGTGGCGGAGGGCCGGATTGCAGAAAAATGGATGGGTTATCCCGTATCACGCGGGAGCGGGTGCTTCCTCGTAGGCCTGGGCCAGGTAACGGGCGTAGAAGATGGCGAACGCCGCGTTGAGGAAGAGGGCGATGATGAAGCCGATGAAGGGTATCGCACCGAGAAGGCCGACCACGAACCCGTAGACCGCCGCGATGACGATGAGGACGATGACCGCGATGATCCAGGTTCCCCAGCCGAGGCTGCCGATGTGGCTGAAGATCGCGCTGAAGTTGAACGCCTCGCCGAGGCTGTCCGTGTGGGCGAACCGCAGTATGGCGAACAGGGCGATGAGCGACATGATGAGCGCGACGACCACCGCGATGAGGGCGCCTCCGATGAGGCTCAGCGCAGCAGCGCCTGCTGCTGCCGGGTCGCCGCCCGCTGCTTCACTCGCGAGCATCCCGATTGCACCGAGCCCGCCGAAGATCAGGAAGACGATGATCGCCGGGAGCATGTAGACCAGCGAGATGATGTTCAGTTTCCACCCGTCGACAAAGAGCCTGACCCAGTCGTCGATCTCGGGAGCCGGCGTCTTTCCTGAGAGGATACGCACGGTATATCCGCTGAGGAGCGGGATCAGCGAGAGCGTGAGCCCCTGCACGAGCGACAGGACGGCCAGGATGACCCACTGCATCCATTTTCCTACCAGGGCATCCTTGGTGTACTCGAATGACCTGGAGATTACAGTTCCGTAGTCCATAGGTGTTTCACCTACGAGTAGATGTGAGAAGTCGATATATATGCGTATGGGTAAAATCCGGACGCGGAACCCTGCTTTTTCCGGAAATTGGGAAACGAAATCTCCTTAATCTCTATAATATTTCCGGGAGCGCCGCGGTACGTGCTCCGGCGCCGGCACTGCGGCGATCACGTGCCGTGGGGGAGAACGGGATAAGTCGGTTTGAGGCAGAAAAAAGGAGTGTGGGTTTAGGCTGGTGCAGGGGCGCTCTGGTAGATCAGCGTCATGTACCGCGCCGCGAAGATCATCCAGACGGGGTACAGGAAGAGCGTGATCAGCCAGCCGAGGATCGGGATCGCGCTCAGGATGGTCGTGATGACCGAGAAGACGATCCCGACGATCCAGAGGACGATGAGGGCGATGATGTAGCTTCCCCAGCCGATCTTGCCGATGTGCTCGAGGATGGCGCCGAAGGCGAACGCCTGGCCCACACTGTCCTTCTGCGCGAACCGGATCATACCGATCGCCGAGACGAGCGAGATGATGATCGCGACGACGATCATGAGCAGCAGGCCGATACCCAGCGACCCGAGGGCGAGCATGGAGTCTCCGTTGCCGCCGGCGATGATCGCCGGGACCATGAAGATGGCCATGATGATGAAGACCGGGATGGCATAGATGATGCCGATGACGAGGAGTTTTAAGCCGTCAACGAACATCCCTACCCAGTTATCCGCCTCGGGAGCAGACCTTGCACCGCTGTAAATACGGACCATATATCCCATGATGAGCGGGAATATGATCGTGCTGACGACGAGCAGGGCCCACCGGCCCCACTTGCCCCAGACAGCGTCTTTTGCATAGCCGAACGAGTCGCTCAGCATTTCTCCGAAATCCATAGGAATATCACCTACGAATCTTCTTGAGATACGATGGTATAAAAGCGTTGCTATGATCTGTTGCCTAATATCCTTTATTTGCTGAAATCCGGCGTTAATTCACGCAGATCCGGGTCAATCGGGTTGCAGAGCGCTTCGTGGGGCGCCGGGATATATACGCCGGATATTACCGTCAACGCTGGTGGTGCGGGCGGGGGGAGAGCCCCGCGTCACGCCGGCGCCGGGACGCTCTCGTAAGCCGCCGCGAGGTAGCGGGCGTAAAAGATCCCGAACGCCACCCCTAAGAAGAGGTTGACGATCCAGCCGGCGACGGGTACCGACATGATGAGGGCGGTCGCGACCATGTAGACGAGGCGGATGAGGACGAGGATGAGGACCGCGACGATCCAGGACCCCCACCCGATCCGCCCGATGTGTCTTGCGATCGCGACGATGTTGAACGCCTGAAGGAGGCTTCCTGTGTGGGCGAACCGCACGACGGCGAAGAGTGATATGAACGATATGATGACCCAGACGACGCCCGCGGCGAGGAGCCCGAAGGCGGCGGCGGCGGCTGCCGACGCCCAGACGTCGGGGTTGTCCAGCCCTCGCGCCGCTATGGAGGAGACGAACGCAACCCCCCCGAAGACTGCCAGGACCAGGATGACCGGGATCAGGTAGATCAGGGTGATGATGTTCCTCTTCCACCCGTCGAGAAAGAGCCTGCCCCACCCCTTCACGTCGGGAGCGGGGCGCTCGCCGGCGAGGACCCGGACGGTGTAGCCGGAAAAAAGCGGGACCAGGTAGAGCGTGAACGTCTGGACGAGCGAGAGGAGGACGAGAAGGAGCCACCGCCCCCACTTCCCCAGGAGGGCGTCTTTCATGTAGCCGGCCGACCCGGAGATGAGGCTGCCGTAGTTCATATGAGATACCACCTTCGAGCGTGGAGAGGGGGCGGGGAATATAACAGTTTGGACGCGATCTCACGTGGGTTTGTCATAGGGATGGCAATAAAATCTTACGGGAAGGGGCGTTACTTTCAGTTAAACCAATCTTCGCGTCCTTCGCGGTTTCGCGTGATCTGGCGGCTTATGAGCAGTGATACGGCTTCACGCGAAGGCGCGAAGGCGCGAAGAGGCGACGGCGGCAATCCGCCCCGTAACCGGGGTTCGACAGAACGCCCGGACGGTCACAACTCCTTCTTCAGGTAGACCATATCGACGAGTTGTTCGCCGCCGTCGAAGATCGGGTGGTCGTAATGGTCGACAAAGAAGTCCTCGACGCGATGGGATACGGTAAAACCGCAACGCTCGTAGAACCGGAGGATCCGGGGACAGTCTCCCGTGCCGACGACCATGACGCGGCACCTGCTCCGGTAGTGTTTAAGGATGTGCTCCACAAGCCGCCTGCCGTAGCCCTGTCCCCGGTACTCTTCGTAGGTGGCGATATTCTTCAACTCGCAGATGCCGTCGCCTTCGTCTGTCACCACGCAGACACACTTCGGGCCGCCGTCATAGAGGGCAAACATCTCCCCCCGGTCCAGGTAGGTATCGATCATGGATTCCTGCTCGTCCCCTGCGAGCAGCAGGTCAAGGAACCGCTTCCTGTTGCTCTGGATCTGTTCGATCTTCATGGTAACCCCGGCTGATAAGGATCTTCGGAATACAGGTTTAAAAAGAGGGTTCCGGCAGGTCTCAGTGCCGGAAGTGCCGTACGCCGGTGAAGACCATCGCGATATTGAGCCGGTTTGCCGCGTCGATGACTTCCTGGTCGCGGATGGAGCCGCCGGGCTGGACGAGCGCCGTCGCGCCCGCCGCCGCCGCGACCTCCATCGTGTCGGGGAAGGGGAGGAAGGCGTCCGAGGCGACCGCCGAGCCGGCGAGGGGGCTCCGGGCCTTCCGGACCGCGATCTCCGCGGACTCGACCCGGTTCATCTGTCCGGCCCCGATCCCGATGACCGTCTTCTCGTTTGCAAAGATGATGGCGTTGCTCTTCGTGTGCTTGCAGACCTTCATGGCGAGCTTCATCGCTTTCATCTCGTGAGCGGTGGGCTCACGCTCGGTCACGACCTGCCAGTCCTCGCGGTGGGCCTCCGTCCGCTGGACCAGGACGCCGCCGTCGATGCTCCGGATCTCGTCCCGTTCCACCGGTTCGGGGAGCCGGAGGACCCGCATGTTCTCCTTGGCCTTCATTATCTCGAGCGCCTCGACCGTGTAGGACGGGGCGACGACGACCTCGACAAACGTCCCGGTGAGCTCGCGGGCGACGTCCGCCCCGACCTCGCGGTTCATCGCGACGATCGAGCCGTAGGCCGAGACCGGGTCGACCTCGCGGGCGGCGAGGTAGGTATCGAGGAGGTTCTCCCCGGTCGCGACGCCGCAGGGGTTGTTGTGCTTGACGATGACCACGGCGCACTCCTCGAACTCACGGAGCAGGCCGACCGCGGCGTGGACGTCGAGGTAGTTGTTGTAGGACATCTGCTTGCCCTGGAGGGGCTGCTCGCCCGCGATGCCGGCATCGCCGTAGACGGCGGCTGCCTGGTGGGGGTTCTCGCCGTAGCGGAGCGTCCTCCCGTTCGGGTACTGGACGGTGAGGACGTCGGGGAACGGCCGGTCGATGCCGGTGAGGTAGTTCGTGATCGCGCCGTCGTAGGCCGCTGTCCGGGCGAAAGCCTTCGCGGCGAGGGCCAGCCGTTCCTCTGCCGTAAACCCGCCCCGCCGGACGGCGTCCGCGGCCGTCGCGTAGTCGGCGCTCTCCACCACGACCGCGACGAACTTGTGGTTCTTCGCCGCCGCCCGCACCATCGCCGGGCCGCCGATATCGATGTACTCGATGATCTCCTCGGGTCCGAGCCCCGCGTCCCGCATCGCCTCGAAGGGGTAGAGGTTCACCACCACGAGGTCGATCGGGTCGATGCCGTGCTCCTGCATCACGGCGTCGTCGATGCCGCGGCGGCCGAGGATGCCCCCGTGGATCTTCGGGTGGAGGGTCTTGACCCGCCCGTGCATCATCTCGGGCGAGCCGGTATAGGCCGAGACGTCGGTATACGGGACGCCTGCCTCTGCGAGCGCCGCCCCGGTGCCGCCGGAGCTCAGGATGCTGTAATCGTGCTCAACAAGCACCTTTGCAAGATCGACGATGCCCGTCTTGTCCCAGACGGACAGCAGTGCCCACTTCATGGGTACACGTGAGCGGCACGGGGAGATATAACTGGCGTTGCCCGCAGATCCGGCCGTCCTGCATCCCGCCGCGGCCCGGTTGCGGGGGTGCCGGAGCCGGCGGGAGGGAAGGCAGCCCCTCTCCCGTCGGTGGACTGATCGGCGTGAGAATGTCGCTGAATGAGTCTCCAATCCGGGATCGGGCCGGTTACCGGGGTCTGATGCCTGCCGTATCCGTTAATATTATATAGAACTACATTACAATAAATATTCGGACCAATATTGGTACAATCATTCTGAAGCAGGTTAGGCGTATGAAGGAGAATACATCCGAATCAAACGAGAAGCAGCAGGATCTCGGCAAGGTAGCGGATGCAGCATCTCCGGCGCTTGAAGAGCTGCAGAAGGCGTATGACGACTTAAACAGCCGTCACCTCCGCCTCGCAGCCGATTTCGACAACTACCGGAAACGGATGGCCCGGGAACTTGACGCCCGCACGACCTTCGCCATCGAGGAGTTTGCGGTGGAGTTGCTCGACGTCGTGGACAACTTCGAGCGGGCAGAGAGAGCCGAGGATGCAGGTCTCAGGGAGGGCATGGAGCAGATCAGGAAGCTCTTCGCTGCCATCCTCGAGCGGCACGGTATCCGGCCCATCGAGTGCCGGAACCTTCCTTTCGACCCGGAGAGGCACGAGGCGGTCGCCTACGTCCCTTCGGAGGCAGAGGAAGGCACCGTCATCGACGAGGCCATCCGCGGATACTGTATGCAGGATAAAGTCATCAGATGCGCAAAAGTTGTGGTATCTAGAGGAAAGGAGGAATAAACAGATGGTTTCAGAGAAAGTCCTTGGTATCGATCTTGGAACGACCAACTCGTGCATGGCAATCATGGAAGGCGGCCGGGCGACCGTCATCGCCAACGCGGAAGGCGGCAGGACCACCCCGTCCGTCGTGGCCTTCACCAAGGAGGGCGAGCGGCTGGTCGGCAACGTCGCAAAGCGGCAGGCGATCACGAACCCCGGCCGCACCATCCAGTCGATCAAGCGGAAGATGGGCACGAGCGATAAGGTCGAGATCGGCGAGAAGAGCTACACGCCGCAGGAGATCTCCGCGATGGTCCTCCAGAAACTTAAGCTCGATGCGGAGGCCTACCTGGGCGAGAAGATCACGAAGGCCGTCATCACGGTCCCCGCATACTTCAACGACGCCCAGCGGCAGGCAACGAAGGACGCAGGCACCATCGCCGGCCTCGAGGTCCTCCGGATCATCAACGAACCGACCGCGAGCGCGCTCGCCTACGGCATCGACAGGGAAGGCGAGGCCACGGTTCTCGTCTACGACCTCGGCGGCGGCACGTTCGATGTCTCGATCCTCCAGCTCGGCGACGGCGTCTTCGAGGTCAAGGCGACCGCCGGCAACAACCGTCTCGGCGGCGACGACTTCGACAAGCTGGTCGTCGACTACCTGGCCGACGAGTTCAGGAAGAAGGAGGGCGTCGACCTCCGGAAAGACCCGGTCGCCATGCAGCGTCTCCGCGACGCGGCAGAGAACGCGAAGATCGAGCTATCGACCGTCCAGAAGACCACCATCAACCTTCCCTACATCACGACGACGGAGAGCGGCCCGAAGTTCCTCGACGTCGATCTGACCCGGGCAAAGTTCGAGCAGCTCATCGGCGACCTCGTCGAGTCGACGGTCGGGCCGGTGAAGCAGGCCCTCGCCGACGCGAAGATGAGCGCCGGCGACATCGACCACGTCCTCCTCGTCGGCGGGTCGACGAGGGTGCCGCTCGTCCAGGAGACAGTGAAGAAGCTCCTCGCGAAAGATCCCGACAAGGGGATCAACCCCGACGAGTGCGTCGCTCTCGGCGCCGCCATCCAGGCAGGCGTCCTGACGGGGGAGACGAAAGACGTCCTGCTCCTCGACGTGACCCCGCTCTCGCTCGGCATCGAGACGCTCGGCGGGATCGCGACGAAACTGATCGAGCGCAACACCACCATCCCCACGAGGAAGAGCCAGATCTTCTCGACCGCCGCGGACGGCCAGACCTCCGTCGAGATCCACGTCGCGCAGGGTGAGCGGGCGCTCGCGAAGGACAACTTCACCCTGGGCCGGTTCCAGCTCACGGGCATCCCGCCCGCGCCCCGGGGCATCCCGCAGATCGAGGTCACCTTCGACATCGACGCGAACGGCATCGTCCACGTCTCGGCAAAGGATCTCGGCACCGGGAACCAGCAGTCGATCACCATCAAGCCGCAGGACTCCCGGCCGTCCGAGGCCGAGATCGAGCGGATGATGGGCGACGCGCAGAAGTTCGAGGAAGAGGACAAGAAGAAGCGCGAGGAGATCGATCTGCGGAACACCGCCGACACCGCGATCTTCACCGCCGAGCGCGCGATGAAGGACGCGAAGGATACGGTCGACGCCGCGGACAAAGAGAAGATCGAGGCCGCGATCGCCGACCTGAAGAAGGCGCTCGAGGGCGACGACCTCGAGGCCATCAAGCAGAAGATGGATGCCCTGACCGAAGCGGTATATGCGGTCACGACGAAGCTGTACCAGCAGGCGCAGCAGCAGCAGGCTGCCCAGCAGAAGACGGAAGGGGCCGCAAAGAAAGATGATAACGTCGTTGATGCCGACTACGAAGTCAAAGAGTGAGGCTGATGGGTCCGGACAGCTACTATGATATCCTCGGCGTCTCGCGGGACGCCGACGAGAAGGAGATCAGAAAGGCCTACCGGGACCTGGCACGGAAATACCATCCCGACGTCTGCAAGGAGGACGGGGCCGAGGAGAGGTTCAAGAGCATCAACGAGGCTTACAGCGTCCTCTCCGACGCCCAGAAACGGGCCCAGTACGACCAGATGGGGCACAGCGCCTACAGCAACGCCTCGAAGGGGTCGTACGCCGGCGGCGGGGGATACTCCGGGGGATTCAACGCCGACTTCTCCGGCTTTGGAGATATCTTCGACTCGTTCTTCGGCGGCGGAGGCAGGCAGAGCGCCGGCCCCCGCCCCGGCGCCGACCTCCTGATGAGGATGCGTATCACGCTCGAGGAGGCGGCGTTCGGGACCGAGAAGGAGATCTCCGTCGAGCACATCGAGCCCTGCCCCGCCTGCGACGGGTCGGGGAGCGAGACGAGGAAGTTCACGACCTGCCCGACCTGCGGCGGAAGCGGGCAGATGCGGCAGATGAGCCAGTCCATCTTCGGGAACTTCGTCCGGATGAGCCCCTGCACCGCCTGCGGCGGGCGGGGGAGGATGCCGGAGTCCCGGTGCAAGACCTGCGGCGGGAGCGGGCACCGGCGTGCCCGGCAGACGGTGAAGGTCCGGGTCCCGCCGGGCGTGGACACGGGCATGCGCCTCCGGATGGAGGGCTACGGCGACGCCGGGGAGTACGGCGCACCGGCGGGCGACCTCTACATCGAGATCAGCGTCTCCCAGCACCGGTCCTTCACCCGGCGGGGGGACGATCTCGAGACGACGATCGATATCACCCCCGCCCAGGCGACGCTGGGGTCCGAGGTCGAGGTGAAGACGATCGACGGGCGGACGGTCGTCCTGGACGTCCCGGCCGGGGTGCAGCACAACACCGGGTTGAAGATCGCGGGCGAAGGCGTGCGGTGGCAGACGAAGCCCGGCGATATGGTGGTGCGGGTCCGGATCGTCGTGCCCGGACGGCTGACGGACGAGGAGCGCGAACTCTATACGCGCCTGCTCGAGCTTGAGGGGAAGAAACCCTCGGCGAAGGGCGCGAAGAAGGGCAAGGGCTTCTTCCAGGACGTCGTCGACAAGATGAAAGAGTCGGTGAAGTGAGGGGGGGATCCTCTCGCTTCAGCGGTTCGGTTTTTAACTTCCTGTTTTCGTCACGATCCCTGTCTGAACTTCGCTGAAATGTCGGTGTAGGGGCGGTGACTCCGTCTCACGCGAAGTGCGAGCGTAAGCGTAACTTTGAGCATCGAAGGTGCGAGCCGCGATGGTCCGTCAGGACCGGAGCGTGAGACGCTATTGGGCTTCGAGCCGCGAAGAACGCGAAGTCTGTGAGGTTGCCAGTTACTTCCCTTCGCGGCCTTCGCGTCTTCGCGTGAGGTCCTGCACAATACGAGCGCGAATGTCCCTGCACACACCAAAATACATTTCTTCCCCATCCCCCCGCTTTATCGCCCCGCAGGGCCAATATCATACGAATGAAACTGCTCTTCGAACTCTCCGGCGAGCACCCCGACCTCCCGGCCGCTGAACTGGAGTGCGTGGGCACCGTCCTCGACCGGCGGACCCAGGTCGCGGTCGCGGAGTGCCCGGACCCCCGGGCCGTCGGGCGGCTTGCCCTGACGCACGTGGTGATGGAGTACCTCGGCGAGTGCGAGCCCTCGAAGGAGGGGCTCACAGGCCTCCTCCGCGACCTTGCCATCCGGACCGAGAAGCCGTTTGCCGGCCGGGTGAAGTTGATCCAGGGAGCCCACATGGACGTGCCGCGCCTTGAGGTCGAGAAGCTGATCGGGGGGCTCGTCGCCGGCCCGGTCTCGCTCCGCGACCCCGTCGAAGAGTACCGCGCCGTCGTCTCGGATGACCGCTGCTACTTCGGCCGCGTGATTGCGCGGATCGACCGGGGCGGGTTCGAGTTCCGGAACCCCATGCGCCGACCGTTCTTCCACCCCGGCGTGATGATGCCCCGGATGGGCCGCGCGCTCGTCAACATCTCCCTGGTCCGGCCCGGCGAACTGATCTTCGATCCGTTCTGCGGTACCGGCGGGATCCTCCTCGAGGCGCGGGAGATCGGCGTCCGGGTTCTCGGCAGCGACTTCGACCCCGCGATGGTCGCGGGCTACCGGCAGAACCTCCCCGGCTCGGACGTGATGATCGCCGACGCCACGGCGGTCCCGGTCTGCGACGGCGCCCTCGATTCGGTCGTGACCGACCTCCCCTACGGCCAGTCGGTCCGGATCCACGGGGAGAGCATGGACCGGCTCTACGACGGGTCGCTCGCGGAGATCCGGCGGATCCTCAAGCCCGGGAGGCGCGCGGTCGTCGTCACGCACCGCGACATCGCGCCGATCGCCGCCCGGCACTTCACCGTCCTCCAGGAGCACGAGCAGCGCGTCCACAGGAGCCTGACGCGCCGGATCCTGGTGCTCGGGTGATGCCCTGGCACGGAGTCAGCAGCACCCAGATATCGGAATTTACGGCTCGAATATAGCGATACAGTCTCACACGAAGCCGCGAAGCCGCGAAGGGAATTACTAACAACCAACCGGCTTCGCGTTCTTCGCGGCTTCGCGCGAGCTAATGGGTGCGGATAGCGATACGATCTCACACGAAGCCGCGAAGCCGCGAAGGAGAGTTGTACGCCCTTACCGAACTTCGCGTTCTTCGCACCTGACGGTGCTCATGCTCCGTTCCTGCGGAACGTCGCACTTCGCGGCTTCGCGTGAGTTTTTTGGTGTAGAGGGGAAGTAGAACCTCGGGCTAAGTGTGAGCAGGAGGTTTCCCCAAGATCATTAGCGAATTACCGATGCCGGCCCCGGTTTTAAGAGGTCCCCGGGCGAATTTTATATGTGGAAGTAAATTTTAAACGATACGGCCTTTATCTCGTCCGGTGGCAGCTTTCGACCCCGCTCCTCGCCGGCGTCCTCTACCTGCTCGCGGGCCTCGGAGCACTGGCCGCCACCATCGTCGCCAACCTCATCGGCGGCCTGATCTTCTTCTGGGTCGACCGGTTCATCTTCACCTCCCGGGCGCTCGACGCCCAGTGGGAGGTCAGGGAGGAGGTCCGGTGCGTGGACTGCGGCAAGGTCGCGCGGGGCTACCGCCTGGTCCGGGCTGAGAACTACGACAAGTCCGACGACCCGGCACCCGAGTTCCGGTGCGAGGAGTGCTCGAAGAAGAAGTCCGAGGAACTCAAGAAGCGGGGCGTCAAGCACTGAAGGGGGCCCCTTTTCCCCTCTTCACCGGGTGCCCCCCTCCGCCGCAGTTAGACGGCCCTGCTCTTCTCAACTTCTGCCTCAGAATCACGCCGCGATAATTCCCACCGCCGCGAGCGCCACGCACGCCCCTACCTGGACCGCGACGTTGTCGTCGAGCGGGGAGTAGGCTTCGACGATACTGGCAACCCCTGCCACCGCCACCGCCGCCCACCAGGGGACCAGAAGGGCGAGCGCGAGAGCGGCGGCCGCCGCCCCGGCAACCGTCCCCTCAAGCGACTTCTTGCCCCGGAGGGTGTGCCTCCCGAACCGGAGCCCGACCAGCGTTGAGACGCTGTCGAGCACCCCGACCGTGACGAGCCCGACCGCGGCGTACTCCCGTGAAAAGACCGCGAGGCAGAAGAGGGCGCCGACGGTATAGGCGATGGCGCCCTTGAGCGGGATCTTCCCCTCACGTTCCGACTCGCCGAGGATCCGCGAGAAGACCGGGACGTCGTAGCCGCGGGTGAAGGCGTCGCAGAGGAGGAAGACGGCGACGAGGACGGTGCTCACGAAGATGAACGCCCACCGGTCGTCGAGGAGGAGGATGACCCCGGCGCCGGTGACCCCCATCAGGAGGTGGGCTGTCTGGCGGAACGTCTCGCCCATCGCACCAGGATGGCCGCCCCGGATGATAAAGTACGGGTGCTCGCCGCCGCCGGGACCCGGTCGCTCCCCCGGCAGCAGTCACCTTAAAGTAGTCTCCTTCTATCCTACACCCCGTGAGGAGAAGATCATGGCAGAGGTACGAAAATACATGAACCCGCCTGCGGCTGAGGTGATATGCGAGTTCCGGTTCCCCCAGGAGACTCCCTGGGACATGACGTATCCCGGCGTACTCTACAACAGCCTGAAGGAGACCTACCCGAAGCGGGACCAGCGCTACGTCCGGGAGGTGGTGATGCTCGTCGGCCCCGAAGGGCTCCGCGAAGAACTCCTGGTCACCGAACGGTCGATCTTCCTCGCCGAGGACGAGGGCTGCGCCGTCCAAGTCGGGTCCCGCCTCCTCTCGGTGAGCTGCGAGAAGCCCTACGTCCACTGGGAAGCCTTCTCGGAGCAGATCATGAGCGTCTTTGACCGGTTCCGCGACGTCATCGGGGTCGAGGCCATCGGGACCATGAACCTCCGCTACGTCAACGTCATCGAGATCCCGGAACGGGAGGTGACGCTCTCGGACTACTTCGCCTTCTACCCGACCCTCCCTGCGGAACTCCCGCGGGTCCCGGAGGGGTTCATCACCGGGTGCGAGTTCATGTTCCATGACAACCGGGACAGCTGTCGGGTGGAACTGACCGACGCCGTCCCGGCATCGACGGAGAACAACGCGTTCCTCTTGAACATCGACTACTTCCTCGCGGAAGGGCAGGGCGTCCCGCCGGACGGGGTCGCTGACTGGCTCGAGATCGCCCACACCCACGTGCGGGATATCTTCGAGGCCTGCATCAAAGACTCCCTGCGCGACCTCTTCACCCCCCGCGAGGAGGTGCCCGCGGCGGCACGGTGAGGGTCTATGGGCGATATCGTGCGCCGGAAGTGGATGACGATGATGGACGTCCACGCAGGCGCAGTCGAGCGGGTCTATGGGGGACCCGTCGGGCTCGTCTGGGAGATGCTCGCGGGCGAGGAGACGGAGCGCGATACCGGCACCCTTGCGGAGCGAGCGGGGATCGGAAAGGGGAGCCGGGTGCTCGTCCTCCTGCCGGGGGCGGGGGAAGCCGCCCGGCAACTCGCGCGGGATTACGGCGCGACCGCGATCGGCCTCGCCGCTGTGCCGCAGGTGGTCGATGAGGCGGTCAGGAGGACGGAGGCGGCCGGACTCCCCGCGAGGGTCGATTTCCAGCAGGGGAACGCCCTCGATATGACATTTCACGATGGGGTCTTCGACGCCGTCTGGGGCGAGGACGCCTGGTGCTACGTCGTCGATAAAGACCGGATGATCCGCGAGATCTACCGGGTCTTAAAGCCCGGCGGCGTCCTCGCCTTCACCGACTGGGTCCAGGTCCGGGCCGGCGACGAGGAGTGGCACACCCCGGAGACCTTCAGGGTCTTTCCGCACCTTGAGACGGTCGAGAGCTACGCAAACGTCCTCGAACGGAACGGGTTCTCTGTCACCGGCCGGGGGGAGATTCCGGGCGATCCGGCCCGGCGGGTCGGTGAGATGCTTACAGCGCTCCGTCGCGGCCGGGATAACATTGTCGGGCTCATCGGGGAGGAGGCCTACGACGACGCTCTCCGGGGGCTTGGCTTCTGGGAGAAGGCCGCCGGCCGGGGGCTGGTCGGGCGCGGGTGGCTGCTTGCCGGGAAACCCTGACCCGGCCCCCATACTATCATCCCTGTCGCCCCGGTCGCGATGTTCGGGCAGCTGTTCGAGCACCATCTCTTCTGTCCCGGTATGCGGGAACCTCTCTGGTCCTCTCCCCGCCGACCCGAGGGTATATCAGGATGTACGCCAGAAGTCCGGGCCGTTCATCGGGAGAGATAGAGGATGATCTACACACGGGGAAGCGGCATACTCCTGCACATCACCTCCCTGCCGTCGGCGTACGGCATCGGGGACTTCGGCCCGGCGGCATACCGGTTCGTCGAGGCGCTGGCACGAGCCCGGCAGCACTACTGGCAGATCCTGCCGCTCAACCCGACCCGGGCCCGTTACGGCAACTCCCCCTACAGCAGCCCGTCGGCGTTCGCCGCGAACCCCCTCCTCATCAGTCCGGAACTCCTCGCCCGGGACGGGTTCGTCGACCCCGGAGACCTGGAGCCGCACCCCGACTTCCCGGAGGACCGGGTCGCTTTTGAGGCGGCCGCCTGGTACCGGGACCGGCTCCTCGCGCTCGCTTACCGGCGGTTCGCCGAATCGGAGCCGGAGAGCGGGTACGAGACGTTCCGCGCCGGGGCGGGATGGTGGCTCGACGATTACGCGCTCTTTGTCGCGCTCACGGACCACCTCCACGGCCTCCCCTGGAACCGGTGGCCGGAGGAGGTCCGGACCCGGCAGCCGGGGACCCTCGAGGAGATGCGGGAGCGCCTCGCCGACCGGATCCGGAAGGAGACCTTCCTCCAGTACCTCGCGGACCGGCAGTGGTCGGCCCTCCGCCGGCACTGCACGGAGCACGGGGTCCAGGTCATCGGCGACATACCGATCTACGTCGCTTACGAGAGTGCCGATGTCTGGGCGAACTCGGGGATCTTCAAACTGGACGACGACCTCCGCCCGACCGTGGTCGCCGGGGTGCCCCCGGATATGTTCAGCAGCACCGGGCAGCTCTGGGGGAACCCGGTCTACGACTGGGCCGCGCTCCGGGGACAGGGCTACGACTGGTGGGTGCGCCGGACCGCCCGCTCCGGCGAGCTCTACGACCTCTTCCGGATCGACCACTTCCGGGCGTTCGCGGACTACTACGAGATCCCGGCGGGCGACGCGACGGCCGAACGGGGCACCTGGGTCGACGGGCCGGGGACAGACTTCTTCGAGGCGCTCGCCCGGCGGCTCCCCTGCTTTGCCATCGTCGCCGAGGATCTCGGGGCGAACACCCCGGCGGTCCAGGCGCTCCTCGATCAGTTCGATCTGCCGGGGATGAAGATCCTCCTCTTTGCCTTCGGGGAAGGGATCGCAAAGAGCGCCCACATCCCGCACAACTATATTCCAAACCTCATCTGCTACACCGGGACGCACGACAACAACACGGCACGGGGGTGGTTTGAGGAGGAGGCGTCCGAAGAGGACAGAGAACGGCTCTACGCCTACATCGGGAAGGAGATGGGGGCGGATACCGTCCATCGCGAGTTCGTCCGGCTCGGGATGACCTCGGTCGCCCGGGCCTGCATCGTTCCGATGCAGGATATCCTCGGCCTCGGCGCGGCGGCGCGGATGAACTACCCCTCAACGGCCGAGGGGAACTGGGTCTGGCGGATGACGCCGGAGGAGTTCGAGGAGGCCCCGTTCGAGTGGCTCAGGGGGCTCACGGAACTCTCGGGGCGGGGGTGAGCCTTGAAGAGCGCAAAGAGGAGGGAGAACGCAGTTCCACAACCATCGCGATCCCGCACCCTTCGGCCAGTCGCACTCCGGCCCGCCACGTTTCGCGCCTTCGCATAGGGCCGTATCGTTATCCGTACCCGCTATCTCACGCGAAAGACGCGAAGCCGCGAAGTACGAGCGTAGCGAGCTCGAGCACCGTCAGGTGCGAGGCAAGTTGCATACCCATCACCAATCTTCGCGTTCTTCGCGGCTTCGCGTGAGTTTTCGTTTACCCTCCCAACCTCTGTGGGCACGCTCTGGCATCAGTTGCCTCCGAGGGCGTTGCTGGCCTCTTCAGTACCTGCTCAGGGCCTCGAGTTCCTCGCGGATGGTCCGGCGGACCATCTCCTCGATGGCGGTGTAGTCGCGTCTGGCCTTCTCCTGCTTCTTCAGGAGTTCCTCCATCTTCATGACCCCGACTGAGAGGCTCTTCCCGTACTTGAGGGCGACCTCCAGCGCCTCTTCGTCGATCCGGACGACCTTCGACATGAGGGAGAGGTTTTCCGGCCGCGGATTTATGTGTTACAGTTTTGTTACGCGAGGGGGTATGGCTGTTACAGTTATGTTACGCTGCCGGAGTTCTCTGTAACATCTGTGTTACGGAGGACAATTGGGCCGATCGGAGCGCCTCCCTGCTGCTGCACCGGGGCCGCACATCTCGCCGGGCGATCCGGCAGACGCCTTCACTCCCGGTCTCGGCGAACCGCCGGATGCAGGCCGCGTCCTGACTCACCCTCCCCCGCCCCCTGCGGGCGGCGGCGCGGGAACCGGGTAGGTCCCCGCGACGACGTTCTGCGGGCTCCCGGCAAAGAATGCCCGTAAATTCTCGACGCTGGTGGCCAGGATCCGGTCGACCGCCTCCCGCGTGTTGAAGGCGTTGTGCGGGGTCAGGATCGCCTTATCGGAGTGCAGCAGGCCGAAGCTATCGAGCGCATCCCGCAGTTCGTCCTCCGACGCTTCGCCGGCCCCCTGGAACTCCTCCTGGATCCAGACCTCCTCGCCCTCGAAGGTGTCGAGCGCGACCCCGCCGAGCCGGCCCTCGCGGAGGGCGCTCGCGACCGCTCCCGTATCCACCACGCCGCCCCGCGAGGTGTTGACGAGGAGCGCGGTATTCCTCACGAGCTGCAGCCGGTCCGCATCGATCAGGTGATGCGTCACCTTCGTGTAGGGGACGTGCAGGCTGATGACGTCGGCCTCTCGGAGGAGATCCTCGAGGTCCACGTAGCGGACGCCGTACTCGTCCGTGAGCGCCGGGTTCGGCCGCAGGTCGTAGGCGATCACTTCCATCCCCGCCGCGTGGGCGATGCGGGCGAGGTGCGACCCGATGTTCCCGGTCCCGACCAGGCCGAGGGTCTTTCCGGCGAGGTCCGTCCCTGCGAGGCCGGCCCGCGAGAAGTTGCCCCGGTCGGTTCGCGCAAACGTCGGCCTAAACTTCCGGGCGAGGGCCAGGATGAGCCCGAATGCAAACTCCGCGACCGTGTTGTCGCCGTAGCGCGGGACATTGCAGACGGTGATCTTCCTCTCGCGGCAGGCGTCGAGATCGATGTTGTCGAACCCGGTGGACATGGCGGCGATCACCCTGAGGTTCGGCAGCCGGTCGAGGACCTCCCGGTTGACATACGATCGGACGAAGATCCCGACGCCTTCGGCGTTCCGGGCAAGCGGGGCGTTCGCGACCGTGAGCGGTTCGGCGTGAAGGGCGACGTCGTAGCCGCGTTCACCGGCGAACGCTTCCCCGACCAGTTCCTGCTCGTGCTCGTCGAGGCCGAAGAAGACGAGGTTAACCATGCGGGTACCACCCTTCCGCTGCCCGTCTCCCGGCCCGCCCGAACTCGTTGAAAACAACCGTCATGAATCTTCCCCCCTCTTCGGACAGGGGGTCCACTGTACAGGACGGTATATATGATCTTCCTCCGCTCCCACCCGCCGGGCCACGCCCCGGGCGGAGGCGTGGGGTGGCCTGAACCGGGATAATCACTATACGTTGCCGGTTTGCTGAATAACTCCCGTATATGTTCGATTTTTTTCGAAGTCAACCATGCTTTTATCTCCCTTTCCTGCCCATATGCAGGTGTATGGCACCCAACAGAAGAAGGAACAGAAACTACATCCTCGCGACGGCGTCGCTCCTCGTCATCGTCGTGGCGAGCATCATCACCGCGGGATGCACGGCAGGAACGTCCGCCCCCGGTGCGACTGCCGGGCTGACCGGGGTCTCGTGGTCGCTCGACTCCTACCTCGCCGGGAACGGCACGCTCGTCCCGGCCCTGCCCGGAACGGAGGTCACGGCGGCCTTCGGCCCTGACGACAAGGTCACCGGCTCGGCCGGGTGCAATGGTTACGGTGGCGACTACCGTCTCGACGGGACGAGCCTCTCGGTCTCATCGCTCGCCCGGACGCTGAAACTCTGCCTGGAGCCCGAAGGCATCATGGAGCAGGAGGAGCGGTTCCTGGACCTCCTCGGCTCGGCGGCAGGCTACCGGCTTGAGGGTGACCGGCTCCTCATCACCGGTGCCGACGGCGCGACGACGCTCGTCTTCGTGAAGGGAGCCGAACCCGTGGCACTCTCCGGAACCTCCTGGAGGCTCGCAAGCCTCGCCGGCGAGAACGGCACGATGACCCCGGTCATCTCCGGCACGAACGTCACGGCGAACTTTGATGCCGACGGCAGGCTCGGCGGCTCGGCCGGGTGCAACAGTTACGGCGCCGATTACGCCGTGGACGGCGCGAACCTCCGGATCGAACCGCCCATAAGGACCGAGATGTACTGCAGCGAGCCGCCGGGTCTCATGGACCAGGAGGACCGCTACCTCGCGTTCCTGACGGAAGCCGCCTCCTACCGGGTGGAGCGGGTGACGGAGAACGGCGAGAGGATCTCTCTTGGCGCCACCATCTCCTCCCGGACGGAGAGCGACCGGCTGATCCTCACGGACCGGAACGGCACCGACATCCTGGTCTTCGAACCGGTCTTCCCGACGCCCGATCTCCCGCTCGCCGGGACCGACTGGGTGCTCGACGGCTACAGCACCGGGGGAGACGCGGTCTCCTCGGTGATCGCCGGGACGACGATCACCGCGACCTTCTCGCCTGACGGGAACGTCACCGGAAACGCCGGGTGCAACCACTACGGCGGCAACTACCTCCTCGATGGAACGAACCTCTCGGTCTCCTCGGTCTACAGCACCCTGATGTACTGCGAGGAGCCGGCGGGAACCATGGAGCAGGAGGCGAGGTACCTCGGCCACCTCGCGAACGTCTCCTCCTACCGGGTCGAGGGCGACCGCCTGACCCTCACGGACGCGGCGGGGATCGATCTCCTCTTCTTCGTCCAGGCGGAAGAGGTGCCGGCGGCCCCCCTCACCGGGACAGGGTGGACGCTCGAGTCCTACAGCACCGACGGGGTCTCGGCCTCCTCGGTGATCGCCGGGACCGCGATCACCGCGGCCTTCAGCGATGACGGGAACGTCACCGGCTCTGCCGGGTGCAACAGGTACGGGGCCGGCTACCTGCTCGACGGCGCGAACCTCACCGTCGAGCCGCCGATCAGCACGAAGATGCATTGCGGCGAACCGGAAGGGGTTATGGAACAGGAGAATAGATACCTCAGTCTTCTTGAATCGGTCACGGGCTACCGGATCGACGGCGACCGGCTCGACCTCCTTGATGGGTCCGGCCGGGCCCTGCTCTCCTACCGGGCCGGCGGCGCGGCGCGGCCCTGATCGGCCCTCCGACTTCGGGGCGGAGACCGGCCTGCTCCCGCCCCCCTTTCTCGATCGTCTCTGTAGTAAAGGCCATCCGGCATCTCCGGTGCCGGAGCGGGCTCTCACGGCGGATCGGCGCCGGCTCCTTTCTGCCGTAAAGATGCGGGGGATTGAGAGAATTCCGATGGGAATCGGTTAGTTTTTCTTCCCCCGCTCCCCACGCCTATCCGTGGTACCGATGGGCGGAGGCGGGCACAATATACTCTCAAAGGTTGCGTTCCTGATCATCGTGGCGGCCTGCCTCGTCTCGGTCGGCTACTCCGGCGGGACGGAGACGCCCCCCGACAGCGTCGGCCGGGTCGCGGAGCCGCTTGCGGGAACGGCATGGGATCTCGTCGCGTTCCGTGCCGATAACGGCTCCGTCGCCACGCCCCTCTCCGGGGCCGAACCGCTCATCATCTTCGGCGACAGCGGCACGCTCTCGGGCTCCGCAGGATGTAACCTCTACTCGGCCACCTACCGGATCAACGGCTCCGGCATCAAAGTGGAGCCCGTCGCCGTCACGGCGGCATACCCCGCAAAGGCGCAGGCACTCATGCAGCAGGAGAGCCGCTACCATGAGCTCCTCGTCGCGGCGGCCTCCTACCGGGTCGAAGGCGACCGGCTGATCTTCTACGGACCGTCAGGGAGGGAACTGCTGATCTTTGCCCGGTCAGGAGAGCCGGCGAGCGTGCCGCTCCTCGGGACGGAGTGGCAACTCGCCCGCTACAGCACGACCGGCAGCACCGTCGCCTCGCCGGTCCCCGGCACCGGCGTCAACCTGACGTTCGACCCCGACGGCACGCTCTCCGGGTCTGCGGGGTGCAACGCCTACTCGGCTCCCTACCTGGTCAACGAGACGGGGATCGCCGTCGAGCGGATCGTCGCGACGAAAGCCTCCGCCACCGAGCCCGCGGGGATCATGGAGCAGGAGGCCGCCTACCTCGCCCTGCTCCGGACGGCCGCGGGCTACCGGATCGTCGGCGACACCCTGGCGGTCATCGACGGTAACGGCCGGGCGATCCTCTTCTTCAAAGCGGAAGGGTGAGCGTCGACTCCGCCGGAATCCGGCGGGGGGTCTCTCCGGGACGCAGGGTAGCAGATCTCGCACCTGACGGTGCTCGAATTCCTTCCCTCCGGGGGAGTCGTTCTACGCACCTTCGTGTGAGGTGAAGATGCGGGCAGGGTGATACAGCCTCTCGCGTTGGACGCGAAGCCGTGAAGGACGATGCTCCTATGGAGCGGAGTTGGAGCACCGTCAGGTGCGGAGGAGCATTGCACACCCATTTACCGAACTTCGCGCTCTTCGCGGCTTCGCGCGAGCTAACGGGAACAGATAGCAATAGGGCCTCACGCGAAGAGCGCGAAGCCGCGAAGGGAGTCACCCTCATCGCTCGACCAGGCTTCGCGTCCCTCGCACCTGAACGGTGCTCGAGCTCCTATCCTACGGATAGTCGCACTTCGCGCCTTCGCGTGAGTTTTGGCGCAGGGAGGTTCTATAGATAAAAATCCGTTACGCCGTCGGATACGACTGCCCGGCTTCCTCGCCCGCCGCCGGGAAGGAGTAATGCAGCTGGGCAAAGATCCACGCGTGTCCCGTCCCCCGGAGCACCGCCGTCATCCGCCCGTCCATGGTCCGCGGAACGCCGTCGACGACGAAACGGTAGGTCATATCGGCCATCACCCAGGCGATCGTCCCCTCGGCACCGATATGAATCCCGGAGAGTTCGAGCGCGACCTCCTCGGCCTGCGCGAAGTCGCGTTCGAGGTGCCGGCGGTACTCCTCCTTCCCGATCACCTTCTCGTCGATGCCGGTCCCGAGACCGCGGAACTCAGGGTCGGTGAAAGCCAGGATGGCGTCGACGTCTTTCTTTCCCGTGGCCTCCGTCAGGCGCCGGAGCATCTCCATGATCTGGTTCTGTGTCTGTTCGCTGACTCGCATGAGGAGTTATCTTGCAGGAAGGGAGATATGCGTTTCCAGCGGGTGGACCGCCTCCCGGCCGGGCCGGCCTACAGGAACCTCTTCTGCAACGGGTTTCGCGGGTTTCACCCTGCGTACCGGAAGATTGAACTTCGGCGTTTTCCTATGAGAGATACGGGGCAGCCGGGGTGCCCGGCACGGGATCGCCGTTACAGGGCGGAGGACCGTCCGGCAGACGGAACCGGGGCTGCCGTATGGAGGAATCAGGATGAAGTTTGTATGTCCCCTGATCGTCGTTCGCGAGATCGGGGTCTCAAGAGCCTTCTATGAGACGGTGCTCGGCCAGAAAGTTCTCTACGACCTCGGCGAGAACGTCTTCTTCGAGGGCGGGTTTGCGATCCATCTCCGGTCACATTTTTCCGGCCTCATTGGCGTCGATGAGAGCGAGATCGTGGAGGGACCGAAGAACGCCGAACTCTACTTCGAGGAGGACGATCTCGACGCCTTTCTCGAGCGGCCTGAATCTGTCGATCTCGACTACGTACACGAGCTCCGGGAGCAGCCCTGGGAGCAGCGGGTCGTCAGGTTCTACGACCCCGACCAGCACATCGTCGAGGTCGGGGAACCCATGGAGAGCGTGGCAAAGAGGCTCCTCGCAAGCGGGCTCTCCGTCGAAGAGGTCGCCGGACGCACACTGATGCCGGTGGAGTTCGTCGGAGAGCTCGCTCCGGTCCATAAATCGAACCGGTGAAACCCCCTGAAAGGAGAGCCCCGTCCGGTACATTCCGGGCGGGCTTTCCGGGCCTTACGAACCACTCCCGGAGTACCGGCCGCAACCCCCCAAAGATAGCCTTATGATGGAACAGCATGATCCGGCATCGTGGTGAACCACCATGAAGTGCTACAGTTGCGGTGCGGAGATCAACGAGAAGAAGACGAGATGCCCAAAATGCGGGGCGAAAGTTGAAGCGGGGAGCGGAAGACCGCAGGAAGCCGCAGTTGCCGGGAGGCGGCGGTGAAGGCTCCGATTACGCCTTCCCCGGCTCTCCCTTATCCTTCCTGCTCCTTTTTTGCCCGTGGCGACGTGCGCCACCAGTAATAGACCTCGTAGACCAGCAGCGCAAACAGCACCGCGCAGGCCCCGAAGAAGAAGCCCATCACGAGATCGTGGACCGGCGGGGCGCCTGCGGTCTCGAAGGCAACCGACCGGAGTGTTGAGAACTCCTCGCCGTTCCCGCCGGCAAACTTCGGGTCGACAGACGAATCTCCGGGGCCCGTCGGCATGCCCTGGAGCCCGGAGAGCACCAGCGGAAGGAACGTCAGAAGGCTCAGGCTCGCGAAGATGAGGATGCCAAAAAGCGTCGCGTACTTCTGGAGGACCGACCGGAGATCGCTCACCGGCGGTGCGATGATCAGGACCTGGTTTGCCAGGGCGTAGACCTTCACCTCGCGCCCTTTCTCGCTCCAGCGGGTCTCCGCCACCTCGATGAGCCCGGCATCGAGGAGGTTGTCGATGTGGTAAGAGGCGGTGGTGATGGGGATCTTCATCAGCCGGGCGATCTCAGACGAGGTCAGCGGCCCTCCGCCGAAGGCCTGGATGACCGCGTTCGCCGTCTGGCTCGCCATTGCCCGGGCGATCTTCTGTGCCCGCTCATCGCCCGGCTGGATTACTACGACATCGTCAACCATGGAGTGCTTCGAGAATCTTGCTCCGCCCGTGCTCGAGCGCCTGGCCGAGCCGGGATGCATCCGCTCCCGCGCCCTGCGCGAGGCCCTGCTTGCCGCCGCCTTTCCCGCCGAGGACGCCGCAGACCTCGCTCACGATCTCTGCGGCGTTCACCGCCGGGTTGCCCGACGTCGCCACCACCTTCACGTTCCCGTCCCCTGATGCAAGGAGCGCCACGCCGCCTTCGTTCGCGATGGTGGTCGCAAGCGCGACGAGTTCCTTCTGGGCCGCATCCACCTGCCGGACGACGACCCGGATCCCGTCCACGACCTCGCCGTCGAGGTTCTGCATCTCAAGCTCCACCACTTTCTTCTGGAGGCGCTCTATCTCCTTCTTCTGGTCCTTCCACTCACCGAAGAACCGCGTCACCGCCGCCGGCAGGTTGTCGGGCTGGACGCTCACGACCTCGGCGGAGGTCCGCAGGAGGTCTTCCATGCCCTGCATCGCGCGCACGGCGGCGACGCCGGCCGCAAAGACCAGCCGCTCGACGCCGTCCTGGATGTGCTCGAGGCCGAGGATCTTGACCGGCCCGATCTCCCCGGTCGACCGGACGTGCGTTCCCGCGCATGCCTGGACGTCGCTTCCCACCTGGACCGTCCGGATATCCCGGCCCGGCGGGACGCCGCCTTGGTAGAGGCCGAACCCGTACTTCTGCTCGGCCTTCGTCCGCTCCTCGATCTTGATGCAGACCTGGGAATCGGCCATGACCAGCCGGTTCGCCTCGACCTCGATCCGCTTCAGTTCGTCGGTCGTGATATGCTTGTAGTGCCGGATGTCCAGGCGGGACGCCTCGCTTCCCTTCTGGGCGCCGGCCTGGTGAACGTGGGCGCCGAGCACCACTTTCGAGGCGTGCAGGAGGACGTGGGTCGCCGTGTGGTGGCGCATCATCGAGAGCCGGCGCTCCTCGTCCACCATGCCCTTCACCCGGTCGCCGCGCCTCAGCGGGCCGCCGGTGACGCGGTGGAGGATCACCTCGCCGATCTTCGTCGCCTCCTCCACCCGCACCATGTGATTGGCCGCAACCAGGGTCCCGGTATCGGACGGCTGGCCGCCTCCCTCGGGGTAGAAGAGCGTCTGGTCCAGCACCGCCATCCCGTCGAAGTAGTCGAGCACCATCGCCTCGAACTCGATCTCGCACGGCAGTTCGTAGTAGAGTTTCTTCGTCGGGGGGAGGGTCTTTGCCCGTTCCCGGTAGGGAGCGAGCGGGTCCTGTCCCTCCGCCTCCTTCTGCGCCTCGGAGTGGACATCGGCGATCAGCGAGTAGAAGTTGTCGGGGATCTCCACCACGGCGCCCTCGGCGGCGGCGACGTCCTTGATCATCTCCGGCGGGATGCCGTGAGAGTCGTAGAGGGTGATGACCTCGTCGAGCGGGACGCTGGCGCTCTTCGCCTTGTAGTTCCGGGCGATCTTCTGGACGATCCGGGTCCCGCGCTCGAGCGTGCTCGCGTAGCGGACCTTCTCGTTCTCCACGATCTCCCTGACCACGCCCGCGTCCTGCCCGAAGTTCGCGATCCCCACGGCCTGCATCTGGGCTTCTACCAGGTCGCCGAGATCCTCGTCCATCGAGAGATCGTTCATCATCCTGAGCGTCCGGCGCAGCACGAGCCGGGCAAGATAGCCCTCGCGGACGTTCGAGGGGACGATGCAGTCGCCGAGCATGTAGGCGAGGCAGCGGGTGTGGTCCGCGATCGCGTAGACCTTCTCGATCGGGACGACGATCCGCTCGAGCCTATCGACGGGGACGTCGATCGACTCGGCGACCTTCCTCCGCAAGTTGTGGAGGTTCGTCCCGGAGATGTCCATCACGCCGGCGCACCGGGCGCTGAGGCCCATGATCTTCGTGAACTCCGGGTTGTCGAGGAGGTCCTCGAGGTGGGCCGACCGCATCAGCCGGCTCACCATCTTCGGGAAGACCGCGTCGTAGATCGTCGGGGAACCTTTCGAGGCCCAGACGAACCGCTCGAGACCGTAGCCGGTATCGACGATGTTCAGCCGCATCGGGTAGTAAGGTACCCCGTTGACGTCGACGGGCGGCTTATCGGTCTTCTGGCGGCCGAGGTTCATGAAGACCAGCGTCGCGACCTCAAGGCCGCCGATGAGCACCTCGACAGAGGCTCCGGCGTTCCCGCCGCCGTACCAGGGGTGCTCCTTGTAGGTGACCCGCGAGAGGTCGCCCCCGATCGACGCGATGAACTCGTCGCAGAGGGAGACCGTCTCGTTCTTCCAGTAGATCTGCTCTTCGGGGGTGTTGAAGGCGTGGTGAGCCATCATCTCAAAGAGCGTCAGGTGACGCCCGGATCTGCCGACGGAGTCGAGGTCGTTCAAGCGGATGCAGGGCTGGGAGATGGTCAGCGGGTTTGCCGGCGGGGGAACGACCCCGCTCGTGACGAAGGGCTGGAAGTCGGCGATGGACGCGATCGTAAGATAGATGTCGTCCCTCCATCTGGCGGCCACGGGGTATCGTGCGAGGCGTGTATGACCGTGCCGCTCAAAGAACGAGAGGAACGCCTCCCGCATCTCATCGACGGTATGGGGCTTGAAGACCGGGTTGCCGATGAAGTTATACGTAACACACGGAGCGTCGCCGCAGAGCTCCTGTTCGGGGTCGCGGGTCCAGAAGGCTGCCCCGCAGCTCTTGCAGACTTTCCGCTCAAACCCCTGGCTTCTGAAATAGTCGAGCGTATATTCTTCCTCGAGCATTGAAAATCACGCAGCATAATTCTGTATGATTGGGAGCGATATAGTTGTTTGTGCCGATTGTTCAAGGTTTCCAGGTGTCCTGGTACCAGAGATCGTAGGATTCGTATAACCCCGTCCGTTCGGCGATGCGTACCGCAAGAATGTGCCAGCATTCGCGTCCCCGGAAGAGAAAATCGCTGCAGGTGCAGAAGTCGCCCTCGATGACGTACTCGGCGCTCCGCCCGACGACGACGAAGAAGTCCCGGTAGCGTTTCACCTGCCCGGCGTCGACTGCAGCAAGGGCTTTTCTCCCCCGCTCCCCGTAGGCCTGTTCGATGCAGGCGCGAAACTCCGGCGTCAGTCTCTGGTCCCGATCCATCTTCTGCCAGATCCCGCTCATAAAATTACCACTACGTGTGGCGGGTCGGGGATATAATGCCACCCCATGCGGGAGGCGAGCGCCTCCATGCCGGGGGCTTCGAGCGCGTAGTGAGTGGCCTCGAGGCAGGGTATGGGCGAGGCGCGGGCGACGTTGTGCTTCAACTCCGCCGAAAGGAAGGCCTCCGCCCCGAGGTCGACGGCCTCCCGGAGGAGTTCGGGGTCAAACCCGCTCCCCCCGACGACGGCGAGACGCCGGATCGTCTCCACCTCGCCGTAGACCCGGATCCCCCCGCCGGGAAGGCGGCGGGCGATCTCTTCTGCGTCGAGGGAGCAGTCGCCGACGAGGCCGGCGGTCATCCGCTTCGTTCCGGTGAGACCGAGCCTCTCCGCGAGGACATCGTTGACCCCGCCCTCCGCGTGGTCGAAGTTCGTGTGCATTACATAGAGGTTCATGCGGGCGGCAAGGATGGTCCGGAGCAGATGCGAGATCGGGCCCCTGACCGCCGTGACCGGGCTCCAGATGGGCGTGTGGTGGACGACCAGCATATCCGCCCCGGCCCTGACGGCGGCCTCCGCCACGCGCTCCGTGGCGTCGAGCGCACAACAGACGGTTCCGACTTCGTCGGTCCCCTCGACGACGAGGCCGATCCTCCCGGCGTCGAACTCCTCGGCCAGTTCGGGTGGAGCAATTTGCTCCAGTGCGGTGACGAACCTCTGAATCTCCATACCATACCCCTCGACCCCGGAGAATAAAAAGGGTGAATGAGGGCAACTGGGAGGGTTCGCGCATACCTGTCGTCCCGGCGGCCCCTGTCTCCCGGCACGTTTGAGAACTCGCCGATAAAAAACGTGCAGTATCATTCTAACGTCGCGAATTCTGGAAATCTGCAAAGGAAAGAGTTATATCTAAAAAAATAGACATTCGAGTATTGTCTATCGGAGATAGAACCATGTTCAGAAAGTTTTTACTTGGAATCGCGCTTCTCGTCCTCTGTGCCGGCATCCCCGCCGTATCCGCAGAGATCGGAGGAGATGAAGGATGGTACGCCGTCAACTGCAACGTCGATGGTGCCTCCGTCTACTTTGACGGGCAGTACATGGGTATCACGTCCGGTGGAGTGCTCTACGTGCCCGTCTACAGCACCGGGACGCCCTACAACACTATCCGTGTCGAGAGGAGCGGCTACCGGGCATACTCCGGCAGCCTCCCCTCGGCCCCCGGGATGGGTGATACCGTGAACGTCTACGCGACCCTGCAGCCGGTCGAGACCTCCGGTTCGATCTACGCCACCTCGAGCCCCTCCGGTGCGGCGATCTACTTGAACGGCAACTACCAGGGAACGGCGCCGCTCACGATCCCGAACCTCTCCCCCGGCACCTACTCGCTCCGTGCCGACCGGGCCGGCTACCTCTCCGACCAGAGCAGCGTCACCGTCCGGGCGGGGCAGCAGTCGACCGTCCAGTTCACCCTGACGCCGGTCCAGCAGTACGGCTCGGTCAGCATCTCCTCGAACCCCTCCGGCGCCTACGTCTACATGGACGGGGTCTACAAGGGCAGGACGCCCCTGACGCTCAACAGCGTCTCGGCGCAGAACCATAACATCGAGCTCGACCTCTCCGGCTACTACGACTGGACGACGACCGTCTCGGTGACGTCCGGCGTGACCCGTTACGTCAACGCCCAGCTCACGGCCCTCCCCTCGTCCGCCGGAGCCATCGACGTGGTCTCTTACCCGGCGGGCGCGGACGTCTACCTCGACGGCAAGCTGCAGGGGAAGACCCCCTCGGCAGGAGCATACGTGATCTCGAACGTCGCGACCGGCTCCCACACCGTCAGGGTCTCCCTCGCCGGTTACCAGGACTACACGACCTCGGCGACCGTCAGCCCGGCGACCACGAGCCACGTCAGCGCGGCTCTCCAGCCCGCCCCGGTGACCTCGTCCGGTTCCATCGCGGTCACCTCCTCCCCCTCGGGCGCCGAGATCTACGTCGACAACGCCTATAAGGGCATAACCCCGCTGACCGTCGAAGGTATCGGTGCCGGCACCCACACGGTCATGCTGGCGCTCGGCGGATACAGCGACTGGTCGACCAGCGTCCAGGTCGGCGCCGGAAGCACCGCTTCCGTCTCGGCCTCGCTTGCACCGACCCCGACCCAGGCCCCCAGCGCAGGCATGGCGCCCCTCGCCGTGATCGGTGCGCTCGCCGTTCTCGGCCTCCTCGCGGGCCTGCGGAAGCGGGACTGAAACGCGAGAAACTCCCCCTTTTTTCGATACCGACCGCTCCCGGACTTGGTGCGAAGAGATCGGTCGACGTGCATCTTCTGTATCGGGAACAACCCCCGGGATGCCCCGGTAGCGGGGCACAATATTACTAAAAGTAATAATCAACATCTATAAATATTCCAAAATGAATATACGTTCATGGAAAAGTCCCTTGACCTCATCAATGCCCGGATCCGCGACGGTAGCGCACGAGTTGTCACCGCCGACGAGATGCCGGGCATCGTCGACGAGCTGGGAGAGGAAGGGGCTCTGGAGGAGGTCGACGTCGTCACGACCGGGACGTTCGGGGCAATGTGCTCCTCCGGCGCCTTCTTCAACTTCGGGCACGCCGACCCCCCCATCAGGATGGAGCGCGTCTGGCTCAACGACGTTGAGGCGTACGCGGGGATAGCCGCGGTCGACGCCTACCTGGGTGCGACCCAGGAGGCCGATACGAAGGACCGGCCCTACGGCGGCGCCCATGTCCTCGAAGACCTCGTCGCCGGAGGCACCGTCGAACTGCGGGCGACCTCCCGCGGGACCGACTGTTACCCGCGCCGGGGCATCACGACGGAGCTCCTGCTCGAGGACATGAACCAGGCGATCATGGTCAACCCGCGGAACTCCTACCAGCGCTACAACGCGGCGACGAACACCACCGACCGGACGCTCCACACCTACATGGGCACCCTCCTCCCGCGGTGCGGGAACGTCTCCTACTCCGGCGCAGGGACCCTCTCGCCGCTGGTGAACGATCCCGGCTTCCGGGTCATCGGGAGCGGGGTCCCGATCTTCCTTGCCGGCGCGGAGGGGATGATCGTCGGCGAGGGCACCCAGCACTCGGCCGGGGGCGGCTTTGGGACGCTGATGGTGACCGGGGACATGAAGCGGATGCGCCAGGAGTTCCTCCGGGCGGCGGTGATGAACGGCTACGGCGTGACGCTCTATATCGGCGTCGGCGTCCCGATCCCGGTCCTCGATACCAGGATCGTCCGGAGCACCGCAGTCCGCGACGAAGATATCATGACCGAAGTGATCGATTACGGCACGCCCCGGCGGGACCGGCCCTCGATGGCGAGGGTCAGTTATGCCGACTTAAAGAGCGGTTCGGTCGAGATCGGCGGCGAGACGGTCCGGGCGTCATCGCTCTCGAGCTACCGGGGAGCCCGGGCGGTGGCGCAGGAGTTGAAGGCCTGGCTCGAGGCGGGGAAGATGGAACTCGCCCTTCCCACCCGTCGGCTCGACCCGGCGAAGCGGGCAAAACCCATGCGGGAGACGGCGGTCGCCCCCCGCGTCAGCGACATCATGAACCGGCAGGTGATCAGCATCACGGAGGACGAGGAGATCCGGGTGGCGGCAAAGCGGCTCTTGAAGGACGAGACGAACCACCTCCCGGTCCTCGACGGCAACGGGGCGCTCGTCGGGATCATCACCACCTACGACGTCTCGAAGGCCGTGGTGAACGACGGCAGGTTAAAGCAGGTGAAGGACATCATGACCCGGAAGGTGATCAAGACGACCCCCGACGAGCCGGTGGATATCGCGGCGCAGAAACTGGAGCAGAACAACATCAGCGCCCTTCCGGTGGTGGACGCGACGAACCGGGTGGTCGGGATCCTCTCGGCGATCGATCTCGGGAAGCTCTTCGGCGGGAGGCGGCGGCGATGAAACTTCTGCTGACGTTCTCGCGGAAGGGGCAGTACGACCCCGGACGGGAGCCGGTGATCGCCCGGGTGGTGAAGGAGACCGGGGTCCTCATCAACGTCGAGAAGGCGAACATCGATTCGATGGCCGGCGAGGTCCTGATCGACGTCCCCGACGCCGACGCGGCCCTCGTCAGGCGCCGCCTCGAGGAGATGGGTGTTTCGGTCCGCGTGATGGAGAACGCCGTTGCCCGCGACGAGGCGGAGTGCATCGACTGCGGGGCCTGCATCAGCATCTGCCCGCAGGAGGTCTTCTCCTTCGATCCCGGGTGGCGCCTCAGGGTGAACGCCGAGCGGTGCGTCCTCTGCGGCAGGTGCATCCGGGCGTGCCCGCACGGCGCCCTCTCGCAGCAGGAATGATCCGGGAGCATTTCGAGTTCCGGCAGACGATCGCGACCATCCTCGCCGACGATGCGGGGGCGGTCGCGGCGGCGAAGTCGGGGATGCTCGCTGCCCGGCAGGAGGTCGAGCGGCGGATCGCCCTCGACCCTTATTTTCAGGCGACGTTTGAGCCGTATACCGTCACGGCATCGGAGAAGGCCGTCGGGCGGATGGTCCGGGCCGCCGCAGGGGCCGGGGTCGGGCCGATGGCGGCGGTGGCGGGCGCCGTCGCGTGGTCGGGTGTCGAGGCTATGGTCGATGCCGGCGCGTCGTTCGGGCTCGTCGACAACGGGGGGGACATCGCCCTCGTGAGCGACCGGGAGGTGAAGGTGGGCGTCTTTGCGGGCGCGTCGCCCCTGAGCGGGCAGATAGCGTTCCGCGTCCCGCCGCAGGAGGAGATCCTCGGCATCTGCACCTCCTCGGCGACGGTGGGCCCGTCGATCAGCCTCGGCGTTGCCGATGCCGTGACGGTCTTTGCCCCCGACGTCGCCGTCGCGGACGCCTGGGCGACGGCGATCTGCAACCGGATCACGGCGGAAGACACCTCCGTCCTCGACACCCTTTCGGGAGCGGGCGTCCGGGGGGTGCTCGCTGTCATCGGCGACGCGGTCATCCGCTGGGGAGACCTCCCGCCGATCGTCCGGGCAAGGGTGGACGAGCGGCTGATCACAGCCGGCAGACGGCCGGTTTAGAACGTATCAGTGCAGACTCACGCGAAGGCGCGAAGTCAGGATTATTCTCGTCGTCCTTCGCGTTCTTCGCGGCTTCGCGTGAGACGACGAGGCGGGGGCTCCGAAAGATCTTTCGTCCGTTTCCGGTCTATCCCCGTCATTCATGGAGGGCGGCACCATCGCCTTTACGGGGAAGATTTTTACAGACCTTCATCCAGGTGCCTGACCATCTCCGCATACGCCCCCTTCCCTTCGAACCGGGCGAGCACGCTCTCGCCGTCGGTGAGGACGAGGACGGGCGTCGCGTCCTGCCGGAGGAAGACCACCTCGTAGATGTCGAACTCTTCGATGACGACCCCCCGTGCGAGGTCCGATGCCGCGTGGAGCTGCATCCGCTCCATCGTAAGTTCGTCAGGGGTCTCCTGGAAGTAGTAGTAGAAGGCCTGGTAGGCATTGAGGAGGTCGGAAGCAAGCAGCGCCTCCCGTGTCTCTGCATCAAGCGCATCGAGCCTCTTCGCGAGGCGTTCGTCGTCGTCGCCGCTTGCCTCGAAGAGCTCCTCGGCAAGGTCCGCAAGTTCAGCATAGGTACTCATACGTCTTCCCGCCACGGCATATGCCGCCCGCACCCCTCCCCGGCCGGATTACCGGCCGGATGGCCGAAACGGTGCAGGCGGCGCATGAATAACTATATCGGTCCGTCCGGAAAAAAGAATAGGTGTGCGTGAGGAAGATCTGGACTGGGCCGTATACCACGGGATTCCCGAAACCGGGAGCACCACGGTCGAAGACCTGGCAGCAGTCACCGGGTTTGAACCCGATGCGGTCACGGCATCGCTTGAGCGCCTCGAGCGCTATATCCTGATCCGGCGGTCCGGGGAGGCGGTGCGCCTCCTCTCCGTCCAGGAGTCGTTGATCGAGTGCCAGTGCCGGCATACGGAAGACCTGCCGTTCGTCATCGAGAACGGCGTCGTCAGGGCCAAGAGGCGAGAGAGTTGAGCGACACGCCCACCGTAGCGGTGCTCCGGATAGGCCACCGGCCCGAACGCGACCAGCGGGTGACGACCCATGTTGGGCTTGCGGCGCGGGCGCTCGGTGCCCGCGGGATGTATCTCGCCGCAAACGACCCCGGCGTCATCAAGAGCATCGAGGACGTGGCCTCCCGGTGGGGAGGGGAGTTCTTCGTCGAGAACGACGTGAAGTGGCGGCGGTGCATCCAGGACTGGAAAGCGGACGGCGGCAAGGTCGCCCACCTCACGATGTACGGGCTCCGGATGACCGACGTCATGGACGAGATCCGCGGAGAGGAGCGGGTGCTCATCGTGGTCGGGGCGGAGAAGGTGCCGGGAGACATATACGGGCTCGCCGACTACAACGTCTCGGTGACCACCCAGCCCCACTCGGAGATATCGAGCCTCGCCCTCTTCCTCGACCACCTCTTCGAGGGGAAGGAGCTCAACCGGGAGTACCCGGACGCGAAGATCCGGATCGAGCCGACGAAGGTCGGCAAGAAGACGGTGGAGCGGTGAAGGGCCGGGTCCTGGTTGCCGGGTTCGCCACGCGGCACGTGGCGCAGTCGGCCCGCCGGGCCGGTTATGCGGTCTACGCCGTCGACCACTTCTGCGACCAGGACCTCGCCTGGTACACGGAGGACTGTCTCTCGTTCGGGGAACTCGACGAGCTTCCCGATACGATCGCGGAACTCGCCGCCCGCCACCCGGTCGACGCGCTGGTCGTTACATCGGGCGCCGAATCCATCGGGACAACGATCCCGCTCTGCGGCACGCCGCCCGCGAAGGTGGAGCGGTTCCTCGACAAACTGGAGATCCAGCGGTTCTTCGAGGGGCTGGAGGTCCCGGTCCCGCCGCTTGCGGGGAACGATCGTTTTCCGGCGATGGTCAAGCCGCGGCGGGGAGCCGGGGGATGGCGGAACGCCGTCGTGAAGACCGCAGAAGACCTCCGCCGGTGGGAGGGGGCCTGGCCGGACGTGCCCTATGTCGCGCAGCACCTCGTCGACGGTATCCCCTCGAGCGTCTCCTGCGTCGCGGACGGCAGGCGCGCGCGGGCCGTCGCGGTCAACCGCCAGATCCTGCGCGGGAACGGTGAATCCGCACACGGGTTCGCCGGGTCGGTCACCCCGTTCGCCCACCCGCTCGCCGGGGAGATGGTCGCGGTCGCGGAACAGATCGCGGCGGCAAGCGGCTGCGTGGGCTCGGTCGGGATCGACTTCATGGCCGGGGAGAAGCCCTGGGCGATCGAGATCAACCCCCGGTTCCAGGCGACCGTGGATACGGTCGAGATGGCGATCGGGGAGAACCTCTTTGCGATGCACATGGACGCCTGCCGCGGGGTGCTCCCGGCGGAGAGACCGCGGCCCCGTCAGGTCGCGGTCCGGCGGATCCTCTTTGCGGAGCGCGACATCCGGCTCGACGCGGACCTCTCGGTGCTTGCGCCTCACGTCGCCGATATCCCCTGGCCCGGGGCCGAATTCGAGGAGGGCCAGGCCCTCGTGAGCGTCTTCGGGTGCGGAGCGGACGAGGCGGCGGCGTTCGATGCCCTGGAGCAGAATATTGCGGCCGTCCGGCGACTGATCGGGGCGTGAGCCCCGGCCGGGTTTTATCCCTGCCGGGAGAGGCCGCCCGTCTCCCGGAGACGGGAAAGGGAATTATATATTGAGCGCACAGTATGCTGGGTACCGAACCCAACATCTATTATAGAATATCACTTACGGGGGAGATCTGAGCATGGTATCCGTCACCGAACTGTTAAACGATCCGGCAATAACCGCTTATATCCAGCGGATGATCGGGGAGGATGGCATCGAACTCCTCAGGCGGTTCCCCGAAGAGGGGGAGCACAGCGACGAGGATCTCGCCGCGAAGACCGGGGTCAATCTCAACACCGTCCGCCACACCCTCTACACCCTCTACGAGAAGCGCCTCGCCGAGTATCGGAGGCTGAAGAACACCGAGACCGGCTGGCTCACCTACCTCTGGCACCTCCGCCTGGACCGCGTCCACGACGTGCTCGAGGAGGAGATCCGCGACGCGCTCGAGCACCTCGACGCGCGGCTCTCTTACGAGGAGAAGAACGACTTTTACATGTGCAAGAACTGCAGCGTCATCTACACCTTCACGGACGCGGCGAACTGGAACTTCGAGTGCCCGAACTGCGAGGTGATGCTCGAGCACTTCGACAACGAACTCATCGCCACCGCTCTCAAGAGGAGAGTCAACCGGATCAAGGAGAGCCTCGGGAGTGCGTGAGGAGGACTGCATCGCCCTCCTCCGGCGCGCCGGGTGCTCAGAGGGGGTCATCGCGCATTGCCGGGCGGTGCGCGACCTTGCCCTCACCTACGCCTCCGACGGTCTCGTCGACCGCGACCTTGTCGCGGCCGGCGCCCTCCTCCACGACATCGGCCGGGGCGCGACGCACGAGATCCGTCACGCCGAGGTTGGCGGCGCGTTATGCCGTTCGTTCGGCCTTGACGAGGCGATCGTCGCCATCGTCGAGCGGCACATCGGCGGAGGGCTGACAGCCGACGAGTGCTCGCTCCTCGGTCTTCTGCCGCGCGACTGCATGCCTCAGACGCTTGAGGAGAAGATCGTCGCCCACGCTGACAACCTGGTGAAAGGGACCCGCGTCATCGTGATGGAAGAGCGGATGATGCACGCGATCGCTCTTCCCCGGCGGCAGAGGAAGCGGATCTGCCGCCTCGGCCTTGAGATGGAACTCTTCAGATGATCAGCCGTTTCACCTGCGGGAGCGCGCGCAGGTCTTCGTAGACCGATGCCGGGATCCGCGGCTCGTCGAGGATCAAGACGAGTTTCGGGTCCTGTGCGAGATAGGGATCCGTGACGAAGATCTGGCGGATGGAGAGGTCGTGGTCGACCAGGACCTTGACCGCCGCGCCGACGATCCCTTTCTGGTGCGCGTCTTTGGGGTAGAGCGTGATGACCGAGAGGCCGAGGGCCTCGGCGACCCGTGAGAGGTCGGGCGAGGCGCGCATCCTGAGGAAGACCTCCCGCAAATCGGGATTCTCGAGGATCCGGCGGGCAGTCGCGTCCACGACCCTCCGATCGGTCTCGATCGCCCTCCCTATGTGCGTCGCGGGGATCTCGATGCCGTTACAGACGATACGCCCCTCTTCATTGATGCCGAACCCGTTCTCGAGCAGGAACCGGACAACCCGGCCCTGGGAAGGGGAATCGGCGAATTCCCGTGAGATGTCGGCCCACATGCAGGAATGTTGGGCCGGAGCAGATAAATATACACCGAAGCCGGTATCGGGGCGCCCGGGTGCAGGTCTGTCCGGCGGGCCGGAGAGCAACCTATTTTAGGTTGCACAGCGTTGTATAGAGAAGACCAGTGCGAGGGTTGCCAAGCCAGGTCAAAGGCGCTAGGTTGAGGGCCTAGTCTCGTAGGAGTTCGAGCGTTCGAATCGCTCCCCTCGCATTCTATCTTTTCCTGAGTTTGTTGAAGTGTTTTTGCGGCGACGCGAAGCGCCGTCCCGGCTGGCGACGACCTGCCGGTGCGGCGGGGTGTTGCGAGCCGGAACAGGTCCGGAACAAATAACCGAGACCGGCCCGATACCTGTACCGGGATACACATGGACCTAGCGACCGAGAGAAGAGACGGAATCCTGACGTTTGTGATGCGCGGAAGGCTCGACGGCTACGGTGCGAGCCGGCTCTCCGATGCCCTGCAGGCGTCGCTGCAGGACGACGACCGGTCGATCGTCTTCGACCTTGCGGGAGTAAGTTACCTGAGCAGTGCGGGCATCCGGGTTCTCCTCGCCGCAAAGAAGCGGTTGAAGGAGCGGAGCGGCACCCTGGCCCTGGCCGGGATGCAGGAGTACCCGAGGAATGTCCTCGATATGGCGGGAGTGACGCAGATATTCTCCTTCTACCCCGGGGTCGAGGAGGCCGTCAGCGCCTGCAGGAGATCGCAGGACAGCCTCTCGGTCATCAACGAGATCGCCCGGACCCCGGTCGTCAGGGACGGCGTCGCCTATACCATCGAGCCGGTCTCTACACGGAGTTCGTCGCTCCGGGTCACCGGCTGTCTGGATAAGATGCTGCGCGCCCGCCTGACCGAAGGCGATATCCGTGCGATACCGTTCTCGGATCTCCACTACTCGCTCGGCATCGGCGCGCTCGGAGAGGGCGTGGCGGAGACGCTCCCGCTCCTTGGGGAGATGATCACGCTGCACGGCTCGGTGGTATGGCTGCCGACGGACGGGAACGCCACACCGGATTTCTTTACGCCGGTGAAGGAGACCGGGGAACTTGCCATCTACTCCGGATATAACGTAGCGCTCGAAGGGCCGTTTCACGAGATCGTCACCATCGATGCCGGGGATAAGGGCAGCATCGCACTCTCTGATGTATACCGCACAATCTTCGACTTTGCCCGGGAGAAGAGGCGTGACTTTGCCGGTATCGCCGCACTTGCCATGTGGGCCGTCGTCGATGGGGTCTGCAGTCTGAGCATGAAGAGATCGCCTGTCGCTGCATCCGCTCCGGCAAACGGTCTTCCCATCAATGCTGAAGAGAACGCGAAAGAATGGCTCGAGGATAATGACGAGCCGAAGTACCACGGAGACACGATGGTCAGCTTCGGGTTCGGGATAGACTACTCTGCCTGCAACGCCGAGCACCTCTCCGCCCTCATCGACCGGAATCGTCCAAAGACGGAGCAACTGCAGCTTCACAATCACGGCGTCATCTTCCGGGGGGTGCCGTGGGACGCGACGCTTGACCTCTCCCGGCAGATCGAGCGGATCGTGAGCGAGGGCGAGTTCGTCGATATGCGGCATCTCAAAGAGAGCACCAGGATCCGGCGGGCGAAGGTGGGCGTGGCCTACATCTCGGAGGTCACGGTCGAGGGGTGAGCGGGGTCCCGGGACCGGCCGGAAGGCGGCAGCCCTCTCCGGTCAAAACCCGTCCCGGTGCGGGGAAACGATCTGTCTCCGACGGCCGGCGGCCCTCCTGGGTGAGCTTTTCCGGCCTCCCGCACATGAATTGTGGAAATCGGCGCAGCGCTGCCCTGAAACTGTTGCGATGCACGGTCTGGGTTGTGGAGGTCGGGACGTTAGCATTTCCTGTGTTCGTCAAAATTTGAAACTATTTTTCTAGAAAGGGTCTCCGGAACATAAAATCGTTTAAGATACCTTTTTACGCCGATCTGCAGAGAGGTGTATATCTATCGTGGAGAACGTTATGTCCCACCACCGACTTGCCTTTTTTGTCTGTTTACTGCTGGTAGCCAGTTGCATCTTCTCTGTACAGGCTTTTGAACAAGAAAACATCCCCCCCGGGATGGCGACGACCCCTTTCATCGGGGCCGTGAGCGGCACCATGGATTTCCTCTGGCACCTCCTGCTGGATGGTCCGATGATGCTTGCGGAGGCCGTGGCCGGTTTTACCCTCTCGGTCACCTCGAATCCTTCCGGTGCATCTATTCTTCTGGACGGGAGCGATACCGGGGCGACCACGCCGGCCGAGATCGGCGACATGTCCCTCTCGGTGCATAACGTCACCGTCGTTCTGGACGGCTACCTCTCCGGCATCAACGAGACTGTCGAGGGTATGGCCGGCGGGACGACCGCGGTCCACTTCGACCTGACGGCAGAGACCGGCAGGGATGAAGACCCGCTCGACCCCTCCTTCTCGGCCAACACGACCTCCGGGACGGTCCCGTTTGTGGTCGGGTTCACGGACGAGTCCGCCGGCACCCCGGTCGAATGGTTCTGGGAGTTCGGCGACGGGGAGGTCTCCGTCGAGCAGAACCCGGTCCACACCTATGCTGATGCGGGGACGTATACCGTCTCCCTGACCGTGGCGGATGCGGAAGAGTCCGCGACCGCTGTCAGGGAAGACTATATCGAGGCGGCCACACCCGAGGAGCCGGCGTTTGAGGCGTTTGAGGCGTTTGGCGCCCCTTTCGGGATCCCCCCCTCCGCCCCGACCGCGGCGTTCTCCGGGACGCCGAGATCCGGCCCGGCACCTCTGACCGTAGCCTTCACCGACGCCTCGACCGGCGGTACTCCGACCGGCTGGGCCTGGTTCTTCGGCGATGAGACCTATGGCGAAGCCTGGACGGAACAGACCGCGAGCGCCGGGTGGGATGCGAGATCCGATCACACCAGTGTGGTGCTGCCGAGCGGAAGCATCGTGCTCATGGGCGGGCGTGACGACAACACCTGGTACAACGACACCTGGCGGTCGGACGATGGTGGCGAAACCTGGACGAAGGTGAACGAGAGTTCCGGGTGGACGGCACGATCCCAGCACACCAGCGTCGCGTTGCCGGACGGAAGCATCATACTCATGGGCGGGTATGACGGCAACACCTACGCCAACCAGAACGATACGTGGCGATCGGACGACGGCGGCGCAACGTGGGCGCTGGTGACCGCGAGTGCCGGGTGGGAGGCAAGGAACGCCCACGCCAGTGTCGTGATGCCGGACGGAAGCATCATGCTCATGGGCGGCTTTGACGGCAGCAGCCCCCTGAACGACGTGTGGCGGTCGACCGATGGTGGTGAAACCTGGACGCGGGTGACCGAGCACGCCGGGTGGGATGCAAGATACGATCACACCAGTGTTGCGCTGTCGGACGGCAGCATCGTCCTCATGGGCGGTTGGGACGGCAGCACCCTGAACGACGTGTGGCGATCGACCGACAACGGCACAACCTGGACGCAGATGACCGAGCATGCCGGGTGGACGGCACGAGACTCCCCCACCAGCGTTGCGATGCCGGACGGCAGCATCGTGCTCATGGGTGGCGATGACGGAAATCGGAAGCGCGACGTCTGGCGGTCGACCGACAACGGCGCGACCTGGACACGGTTATCTGATGCCGGGTCGAGAAGAGCCAGACACACCAGTGTCGCGATGCCGGATGGGAGCATCATCCTCATGGGTGGGTACGATGGCAACTGGATCCTGTTGAACGACGTGCGGCGCCTCCAGCCTGCAGGATCGGCGGCAGAGAACCCCACGCACACCTACACAGAACCGGGCACCTACTCAGTAACCCTGCAGGCGTACAACGGCGTTGGATACAATGCTTCCACCATCGTCGACTACATCGTGGTCTCCGCTCCTACCCCGACCCCCGCCCCAGCCGCGAGCTTCACGGTGAACGCCACCAGCGGGACTGCCCCCCTTGCGGTGCAGTTCAACGATACCTCCGCCGGCAGCCCGACCGGGTGGGCCTGGTTCTTCGGCGATGAGACCTATGGCGAAGCCTGGACAGAGCAGAACACGAACGCCGGGTGGACGGCACGCCAGGGACACACGGCGGTCGCGCTGCCGGACGGGAGCATCCTCGTTCTGGGCGGTGAGGCTGATGGCGACATCAGGAACGACGTGTGGCGGTCGGCCGACAACGGCACCACGTGGGCTGAGGTGAACGCGAGCGCCGGGTGGGCGGCGCGGTTCGGCCACACCAGCGTTGCGTTGCCGGACGGCAGCATCATACTCATGGGAGGCCGGGACGCCCTAAATTGCTTCAGCGACGTGTGGCGGTCGACCGACAACGGTGCCACGTGGACTGAGGTGAACGCGAGTGCCGGGTGGGCGGCAAGAACCTTTCACACCAGCATTGTGCTGTCGGACGGGAGCATCGTGCTTGCGGGCGGCCTGGACGGTGATATTAATCAGCAGAACGACGTGTGGCGGTCGGCCGACAACGGCGCCACCTGGACGGAGATGAATGCGAGTGCCGGGTGGCCGGCACGGTTCAGCCACGCCAGCGTTGCGCTGCCGGACGGGAGCATCGTCCTCATGGGCGGGTCTGACGGCACCACCTGGTACAACGACGTGTGGCGGTCGATCGATTCCGGCGCGACCTGGACCTGCGTGAACGCGAGTGCCGGGTGGACCGGACGGCAAGGGCACACCAGCGTAGCGCTGCCGGACGGGAGCATCGTGCTTGCGGGCGGCCTGGACGGTGATATTGATCAGCAGAACGACGTGTGGCGGTCGACTGACGGCGGCGCGACCTGGACACAGTTACCTGATGCCGGGTGGGCGGCACGCATGGAGCACACCAGCGTAGCGCTGCCGGATGGGAGCATCGCCCTGATGGGCGGTACGAGTGCCGACTGGACCCAGTCCAACGACGTGTGGCGCCTCCAGCCCGCAGGGTCGTCGGACCAGAGCCCGTCGCACACCTACACGGAACCGGGCACCTACTCAGTAACCCTGCAGGCGTACAACGCCGCGGGGTACAATGCTTCCACGGCTGTCGACTACATCGCGGTCTCCGCTCCCACCCCGACCCCCGCCCCAGCCGCGAACTTCACGGCGAACGCCACCAGCGGGACTGCCCCCCTTGCGGTGCAGTTCAACGATACCTCCGCCGGGAGCCCGACCGGGTGGGCCTGGTTCTTCGGCGATGAGACCTATGGCGAAGCCTGGACTGAACAGACCGCGAGCGCCGGGTGGACGGGACGATACTTCTCAACCAGCGTCGCGCTGCCGGACGGGAACATCGTGCTCATGGGGGGTTATGACGGCAACCCCCTGAACGACGTGTGGCGGTCGGCCGATGACGGCGCGACCTGGATATGCGTGAATACGAGTGCCGGGTGGGATGCAAGATACGATCACACCAGCGTCGTGATGCCGGACGGCAGCATCGTGCTCATGGGCGGCTGGGACAGCACCACTACATTCAATGATGTGTGGCAGTCGACCGATTCCGGCGCAACCTGGACGCTGGTGACCGAGCATGCCGGGTGGCCGGCACGATACGGTCCCACCAGCGTGGCGCTGTCGGACGGCAGCATCGTCCTCATGGGCGGTTTGGGTGGCAATCTCAAGAACGACGTGTGGCAGTCGACGGATGGCGGCGCAACCTGGACGGAGGTGAATGCGAGTGCCGGGTGGACGGCACGCAGATATCACGCCAGTGTTGCGCTGCCGGATGGGAGCATCGTGCTTGCGGGCGGTATGGACGGTACTTTCACCATGCAGAACGATACCTGGCGGTCGACGGACGGTGGGACCACGTGGGCGTGCGTGAACGCGAGTGCCGGATGGCCGGCACGGTTAAGTCCCATCAGCGTGGCGCTGCCGGACGGGAGTATCGTCCTCATGGGCGGCAGTGACGGCACCACTACATTCAATGATGTGTGGCGGTCGACCGACAACGGCGCGATGTGGACGGAGGTGACCGCGAATGCCGGATGGGGGGGACGTTTCTATGCTACCAGCGTGGCGCTGGCGGACGGGAGCATCGTCCTCATGGGTGGTCTGGACGGCACCTTTGCTCCCCTGAACGATACATGGCGCCTCCAGCCCGTAGGTTCGCCGGACCGGAACCCCACGCACACCTACATGACCCCGGGCACCTATTCAGTAACCCTGCAGGCGTACAACGCCGGCGGGTACAATGCTTCCACGGCCGTCGATTACATTAACGTCATCGACGCCCCGGCCGCCCCGACCGCGAACTTCACCGCGAACGTCACCGCTGGATTGGCCCCGCTCGCGGTGCAGTTCAACGATAACTCCACCGGGAGCCCGACCACCTGGAACTGGACGTTCGGCGACGGCTCCTTCAGCGAGGAGCAGAACCCGGTCCACACCTACGCGAGCGCCGGGACCTACACCGTCAACCTGACGGCCAGCAACGCGGCGGGAACCGACACTCTCTCCCGGGCCGGGTACGTCGCGGTCACAGCCCCACTGGCAGCGGCGTTCTCCGGCGCGCCGACCAGCGGCATGGCGCCCCTGACCGTAACCTTTACGGATGCATCGACCGGGAGCCCGACCTGCTGGGCCTGGTTCTTCGGCGATGAGTCGTACAGCGAAGCCTGGACTGAGGTGAACGCGAGTGCCGGATGGGATGCACGCTATGGCCACACCAGCGTCACGCTGCCGGACGGCAGCATCGTCCTCATGGGGGGGAGTAGCGGCGAGAACGACGTGTGGCGGTCACACGATAACGGCGCGACCTGGACGTGCATGAACGCGAGTGCCGGGTGGGCGGCGCGTATGTATGCCACCAGCGTGGCGCTGCCGGACGGCAGCATCGTGCTCATGGGGGGGAGTGGCGGCGAGAACGACGTGTGGCGATCGCACGATTCCGGCGCAACCTGGACAGAGGTGAACGCGAGTGCCGGATGGGATGCACGAATCTTCCACACCAGCGTTGCGCTACCGGACGGGAGCATTGTCCTCATGGGCGGCAGGGTCGGCAACGCCTATGAGAACGACGTATGGCGGTCGACCGATGGCGGTGCAACGTGGACCGAGGTGACCGCGAGTGCCGGATGGGCGGGGCGGTGGAACCCCGCCAGCGTTGCGCTGCCGGACGGGAGCATCGTCCTCATGGGCGGCAGTGACGGCACTACTACATTCAATGATGTGTGGCGGTCGACCGACAGCGGCGCAACCTGGACGCAGATGACCGGGAGTGCCGGGTGGACGGGACGGCACATGCACACCAGCGTTGCGCTGCCGGACGGGAGCATCGTCCTCATGGGCGGTGTCGACATGACCAGCACCAAACTGAACGACACGTGGCGGTCGACCGACAGCGGCGCGACGTGGACGTGCGTGAACGCGAGCGCCGGGTGGGCGGTACGTGTGTTTGCCACCGGCGTGGCGCTGGCGGACGGAAGCATCGTCCTCATGGGCGGGTTTGCCACCGATATTGGCAATATGAACGACGTGTGGCGGTTCCAGTTCGCGGGATCGTCGGAGCAGAGCCCGTCGCACACCTACACAACTCCGGGCACTTACTCGGTAACGCTGCAGGCATACAACGCCGGCGGCTGCAACGCATCTACGGCCGTCGACTACATCACCGTCGTCTCCCCCCCGACCGCAAACTTCACCGCGAACGTCACCGGCGGAACGGCTCCGCTCGCGGTGCAGTTCAACGATACTTCCACCGGGAGTCCGACCGGGTGGAACTGGACGTTCGGCGACGGGGCGACCTCCACCGAACAGAACCCGGTCCACACCTACGCGACCGCCGGGACCTACACCGTCAACCTGACGGCCGACAACGCGGTGGGAACCGACACCCTCTCCCGGACCGGGTACGTCACGGTCATGGTCCCGCCGCCGATAGCCGCATTCAACGGGACGCCTCGTACCGGCATCGCACCACTGACGGTGAACTTCACCGACGCATCGACCGGGAGCCCGACCGGGTGGGCGTGGTTCTTCGGCGATGAGTCGTATGGCGAAGCCTGGACAGAGCAGAATGCGAGCGCCGGGTGGACGGGACGATACTTCTCAACCAGCGTCGTGACGCCGGACGGGAGCATCGTCCTCATGGGGGGAACTCGCGGTGGCATTAGTATGCGCGACGTGTGGCGGTCGACCGATGGCGGCGTGACCTGGGCGTGCGTGAACGCGAGTGCCAGCTGGTCGGCACGAAGGTCTCATACCAGCGTGGCACTGCCGGACGGGAGCATCGTCCTCATGGGCGGGTATACCAGCACCAGCGGCAGCCGGTTGAACGACGTCTGGCGGTCGACCGATAACGGCGTTACCTGGACGTGCGTGAACGCGAGTGCCGGGTGGACTGAACGAAACGGTCATACCAGCGTGGCACTGTCGGACGGCAGCATCATTCTCATGGGCGGCAGTAACGGCTCCGCCAGTCTGAACGACGTGTGGCGGTCGACCGATAACGGCGTTACCTGGACCTGCATGAACGCGAGTGCCGGGTGGACTGGACGAAACGGCCATACCAGCGTTGTGCTGCCGGACGGGAGCATCGTCCTCATGGGCGGCAACACTAAAAACGACGTGTGGCGGTCGACCGATGGTGGCGCGACCTGGACGCAGTTACCCGGCGCCGGGTGGTCGCCGCGTATGTATGCCACCAGCGTGGCGTTGCCGGACGGGAACATCGTCTTCATGGGCGGGTCTGCCAGTGGTGGTATCAATATGAACGACGTGTGGCGGTCGCCCGATGGCGGCGCGACCTGGACGCAGTTACCCGGTGCCGGGTGGACGGCACGAATGTGTCATACCAGCGTGGCACTGCCGGACGGCAGCATCGTCCTCATGGGCGGTGATGGCGACAGTGACAGCCTGAACGACGTGTGGCGCCTCCAGCCCGCAGGGTCGTCGGAGCAGAGCCCGTCGCACACCTACACAACTCCGGGCACCTACTCGGTAACGCTGCAGGCATACAACGCCGGCGGCTGCAACGCATCCACAGTCGTCGGCTACATCACCGTCATCGACGCCCCGACGGTGACCGGGATCGAGCCCGACTTCGGGATGGCCGCATCAAGCGACCCGAAGGTCAGGATCGTCCGGGGAACCGGGTTTACCGGGATGCCTGACGTGGCCCTCGTGGACGGGGCGACGACGATCGCGGCCGCGAACGTCACCATCGTCTCGGACACGAAGCTCACCTGCACCTTCGATCTCGCGACTGCTCTGGCGGGAGCGTACGACGTGAACGTAACGACCGCGAACGGCACCGGCACTCTCGCCGGTGGGTTTACGGTCTACACCGTTCCCCCGTCAATGTTCCGCGCCGACCACTACCGGAGTGGCGCCTACCCCGACACCGGGGCGGATATCCCGGGCACCGTGAAGTGGACGTTCTCAACCGAAGGTCCGGTAGGATATCCTTCTCCGGTCGTGTATGACGGCATCGTCTATATCGGGAGCAGTGACGCAAACGTCTATGCTATCGACGCCGCTACGGGCGTGAAGGTGTGGAACTACGCGATGGAGAATGTCGTCTGGTCCTCTGCATGCGTGAGCGGCGGCGTCCTCTACGTCGGGAGCGCCGACAACAGTCTCCACGCAATAGATATCGCCACCGGGACAAAGATATGGGCCTTCCCGACAGGGGAAGCGGTGCAGTCCTCCCCGTGCATCAGCAACGGGGTCGTCTACGTCGGAAGTCTCGACGGCAACGTCTACGCTATCGATGCCGCTACCGGGACGAATGTCTGGAACTTCGCGACCGGGGATGCCGTAATCTCCTCTCCGAGCGTGAGCGACGGCATCGTTTACGCCGGGAGTTACGATAACAACGTCTACGCCGTCGATGCCGCGACAGGGATGGAACTATGGCGCTTCCCGACCGGAAGCGTGGTTGATTCCTCTCCGAGCGTGAGCGACGGCGTCATCTACGTCGGGAGCGGCGACGGCAAGGTCTACGCGCTCGACGCCGCAACGGGGGCACAGAAGTGGGCCTTTACGACGGGTTTGTATGTCTTCTCCTCGCCGTGCGTGAGCGACGGTGTCGTCTACGTCGGGAGCACCGATAACAACATTTATGCAGTGGATGCTGCGACAGGGACGGAGCTGTGGACCTTCCCGACCGGGGATGCGGTCTGGTCCTCACCCTCCATCAGCGACGGAGTCGTCTACGTCGGCAGCTGCGACGCAAAGGTCTACGCGCTCGACGCCGCGACAGGTGCGCCGAAGTGGGACGTCACGACGGGAGATGCAATATACTCCTCCCCGTGCGTGAGCGACGGCGTCGTCTACGTCGGGAGTGTCGACGGCAAGGTCTATGCCATCGGCCCCACCGTCCCGGCCGTGAACTTCACTGCGAACGTCACCGCCGGGATCGCCCCGCTCACGGTGGCGTTCACGGATAACTCCACTGGTTACCCGACAGCCTGGGCCTGGAACTTCGGCGACGGGGTGACCTCCACCGAGCAGAACCCGGTCCACACCTACGCCGCTCTCGGAAACTACACGGTCTCCCTGACCGCGAGCAATATTTACGGGTCCAACGTCTCCACGGTCGCCGATTGCATCCGGGTGCTTTCTGCACCGGCGGCGGACTTTACGTTTGCCCCCTCCGAAGGCAACGCTCCGCTCGCGGTGCAGTTCAATGACACCTCGTCAGGGGATGTTTCCGCCTGGTTCTGGAGCTTTGGCGACGGGAATACATCCACCGAGCAGAATCCGAGCCATACTTATACCGATGCCGGGGCCTATACGGTCTCGCTGAACGCAAGCAATGCTTATGCATCCGATATTTCGACGATTACGAACGCCGTTCAGGTGCTTGAGCCCCCTGCTGCCGGGTTTACCTTTGCGCCCGCTGAAGGGAACACACCGCTGACCGTAACCTTCATCGACACTTCTGCGGGGAGCGTCACGGCATGGCAGTGGGACTTCGGCGACGGGAACACCTCCACTGAAGCGAGCCCGTCGCATGCCTATGCAATCGCCGGGACCTACACCGTCTCGCTGAATGCGAGCAACGCCTATGGATTCAACATTTCCATGGTCGCGGATGCGATCAGCGTTCTCCCTGTTCCGGTTGCAGACTTTACGTTTACTCCTTCTGAAGGAAACCTGCCTCTTGCGGTGCAGTTCAACGACGCATCCGCAGGCAACGTCACTGCATGGTCCTGGGATTTCGGCGATGGACAGACCTCTGCCGAGCAGAACCCCACGCACACCTACGTGACCGCCGGAACGTACACCGTCTCGTTGAATGCGAGCAACACCTACGGGTTCAACGTCTTCACGACCACGGGCGCAATCAACATTCTCACCGCGCCGGTAGCAAACTTCAACTATGCCCCGGCCGAAGGGAACGGGCCTCTCACGGTGCAGTTCAATGATACCTCCGCGGGCAATGTTACGGCGTGGCTCTGGGACTTCGGTGACGGAAACACCTCCACCGAAGCGAGCCCGTCGCACGTCTACACAGGTGCGGGAACCTACACGGTTACCCTGAACGCCAGTAACCCCTATGGATTCGATGTCTCCACGGCGGCAGGCGCTGTTCACGTGCTTCCGGCACCAGTCGCGGAGTTTATCTACAGTCCGGGCGAGGGGAACGCTCCCTTGACAGTGCAGTTCACGGATGCCTCGAACGGGAATGTCACCGTGTGGACCTGGGACTTCGGTGACGGGAACACCTCCACTGAGGTGAGCCCGTTGCACACTTACACGACTGCGGGGACTTACACCGTCTCGCTGAACGCGAGCAACGCCTACGGATTCAACGTCTCCACAGCAGCGAGCGATATCCGGGTGTTTTCAGCACCTGTTGCCGGGTTCATGTTCGCTCCTTCCGAAGGAAACGCGCCTCTCACAGTGCAGTTCAACGATTCTTCGGCAGGCGACATCTCGGCGTGGACCTGGAACTTCGGTGACGGGAACGTATCGTCTGAGCAGAACCCCGTGCATGTTTACGCGACTGCAGGTATCTACACAGTTACCCTGAACGCGAGCAATGCTTATGGGTTTAACATCTCCACGGTCACGGATGCCGTCCAGGTGCTCCCGGCACCCGCGGCGGGCTTCACGCTCGCTCCCTCTGAAGGCAACGCGCCCCTGGCGGTGCAGTTCAACGACACATCATCGGGCAATGTAACAGGATGGACCTGGGACTTCGGCGACGGCAACATCTCCTTGCTCCAGAACCCGGTTCATATCTACGAGGCCGCCGGCACCTACACCGTCTCGCTGAACGCCAGCAACGCTTACGGGTCCGACGTCTCAACTGTTTCCGATGCGGTTCTCGTCCTCCCTCCCCCGGTAGCGGGCTTCACGCTCGCTCCTCAGGAAGGGAACGCGCCTCTTGTGGTACAGTTCACGGACACCTCCGCGGGCAACGCCACCGCGTGGCTCTGGGCTTTTGGTGACGGACAGACTTCCGCCGAGCAGAATCCCGTGCATACCTACGCGAATGCAGGGGCCTACACCGTCTCGCTGAACGCGAGCAACGCCTACGGCTGGAACGTCTCTACGGTCACGGACGCCGTCAGTGTGCTCCCGGCACCCGTAGCGAACTTCGCCTACACGCCGGAAGAAGGGAATGCTCCCCTGACCGTGGCCTTCACCGATACCTCTTCGGGCAACGTCACTGCCTGGCATTGGGGTTTCGGTGACGGGAACGAGTCAAGTGAACAGAGCCCGTCGCACACCTATGTGACGGCTGGAACCTACACTATCTCGCTGAACGCCAGCAACGCTTATGGGTTCAATATCTCAACCGTTTCTGATACGGTTCTCGTACTCCCTCCACCTGCCGCGAACTTCAATTATACGCCCGGTGAAGGAAATGCACCCATGACGGTTCAGTTCAATGACGCCTCGATCGGGAACATTACCGCGTGGCTCTGGGACTTCGGGGACGGGCAGACCGCCACCGACCGGAACGCAACCCACACCTACACGAACGCGGGGACCTACACCGTCACGCTGAATGTCAGCAACGCCTACGGGTTCGATGTCTCCACGGTCGCGGATGCCGTCCAGGTGCTCCCGGCGCCCGCGGCGGGCTTCACGCTCGCTCCCTCTGAAGGCAACGCGCCCCTGGCGGTGCAGTTCAATGACGCCTCCATCGGGAATGTCACGGCGTGGGCCTGGGATTTCGGTGACGGGAATACCTCGACCGATCGGAACCCGGTCCATATCTACGCGAACGCCGGGATCTATGCGGTTAGCCTGAACGCCAGCAACGTCTATGGGTTCAACGTCACCACGATTACCGATGCAGTCCGGGTACTTCCGGCTCCCTCAGCGGGGTTCACGTTCGTCCCGGACGAAGGAAATGCGCCCCTGACCGTGACGTTCACTGATGCCTCTGTGGGGAACATTACAGCATGGGTCTGGGACTTTGGCGACGGAGAGGTTTCAACTGAACAGAACCCATCGCACACTTACGCGGGCGCCGGGAGTTATACGGTCTCCCTGAACGCGAGCAACGCCTACGGGTTCAACGTCTCCGCGGTCACCGATGCCGTCCGGGTACTCCCGGCACCTGTGGCAGGGTTTGCCTACGCGCCGGGCGAAGGGAATGCACCCCTCGCGGTGCAGTTCACCGACACTTCGAGCGGGAACGTCACCGCCTGGTATTGGGATTTCGGTGACGGGCAGACTTCAGCCGAGCGGAGCCCGTTGCACACCTATGCGACCGCAGGCACCTACACCGTCTCGTTGAATGCCAGTAACACCTATGGGTTCGACATCTTTGCGGTCACGGATGCTGTCCTGGCGCTTCCGGCACCGGTTGCTGGATTCGCTTACACGCCGGAGGGAGGAAATGCACCCCTGGCAGTGACCTTCACCGACACATCCTCGGGCAACGTCACCGCCTGGCTCTGGGCTTTTGGTGACGGGCAGACCTCCGCCGAACAGAACCCCGTGCATACCTACGTGAGCGCGGGAGTTTACACCGTCTCGCTGAACGCGAGCAACGCCTACGGCTGGAACGTCTCTACGGTCACGGACGCCGTCCTGGCGCTTCCGGCACCCGTAGCGAACTTCACCTGCACCCCGGGCGAGGGAAATGCCCCCCTGACCGTAGCCTTCACCGACACCTCTTCGGGCAACGTCACTGCCTGGTATTGGGACTTCGGCGACGGGAATGAGTCGACAGACCGGAGCCCGGTTCACACTTACGCAAGCGTGGGCACCTACACGGTCTCGCTAAACGCGAGCAACACTTACGGGTTCAATATCTCGACGGTTGCGGATGCGGTCAATGTGCTTCCTGCCCCGGCGGCGAGCTTCGCTTACACCCCGAATGAAGGAAACGAGCCTCTGGGCGTAACATTCACGGACACCTCCACTGGCGACATCACGACGTGGCGCTGGGATTTTGGCGACGGGACGACCTCCACTGAGCGGAGCCCTGCTCATATCTACGCCCCTGCAGGCGCTTATACGGTCTCACTGAATGTCAGCAATGCCTACGGATGGGACACCCAGACGGTGCCGGATGCAGTTATCGTCACGTCGCACAGGCGTGGCGGAGGAGGCGGAGGGGTTACTCCGATGGATACCTCGACCCCAGCGCCGACTCCGACCTCTACCCCGGTACTGACTCCCACGTCCACCCCGGTACCGACTCCGACCTCGATCCCAACCCCGAACCCGACTCCGGCGCCGGTCCCGGTCGTAGCCGATCTGCCTACGGATACTGAAGGCAGGGTTGTGGAGACCATCGAGATTGTCGCCTCGGATACGGTCGGCGTGCTGACCATCCCCGGCGGTGTGCAGGGGTGGGACGCACACGGAGGGACCCTGCGAGAGATCGTCATCGAGCCTATGGATACGGTCAACCTCACCGAAGCGCACGATGTCACGGAGGATACCGCCTCCGCATATCTCTTCGGGCAGTACGCCTACCGGGTCGGACCCGACGGCGCGACCTTCAGCTCCCCGATCACCCTGACCTTCAACGTCCCGCGGGACGTCTGGGCGACGCTGGATACGGCCAACATGTCAATCATGTGGCAGGGTTCGGCGGCTGGAGCATGGGAGGAGATCCCGATCGCATCGATCGAAGGGAATGAAACCCACGTGTGGGTCTCTGCCGCGATCACTCACTTCAGCACCTACGAACTCTTCATACCCGGGTTCGATCAGGCGACGCCTGTGGTGACGCCTGCGGAAACCGCGACACCGTGGCTCCTGCCGGTCATCATCCTGGCTGTGATCGGTACAACCCTGTATCTATGGAGAAGGAAGAGGAAGGACCAGGACCAGTAATCCCCTTCTTTGATACATTTTTCATCTCGGTGCAGAGAGGCCAGACGGGGGATTCCCGATCTATCTCTGGGGGCATGCTCTCAATTACCGGGGCCAAGGCACTTGATCTTAATCCGGCAGAACGAGAAGATCGTGGGCAAGGCCGGTTCGTCGATATGCGGCGCCTCAAGGAGAACATGATCGAAGCGTGAGCAGGGGGGGAGGGATACTGCCCCAATATACATCGAACAAACGCTGATAGAATCTGCCGACCTGACAGGCAGAAGACCGGAGAACGCCCCGTCCCCTCTCCTCTGGCGCAGAAGGGGCAGGCGGCTCATGAGCCCGATCTCCGCCTCCCCGGACGCCAGGGTTACAGCCCCAGATCGGACAGTCCGGGGTGGTCGTCGGGGCGCCGTCCCGGCGGCCAGCGGTACTTCCGCTCCCCCTCCTTGATCGGGAGATCGTTGATGCTGGCGTAACGGCGGCGCATCAGGCCGGACTCGTCGAACTCCCAGTTCTCGTTCCCGTAGGAGCGGAACCAGTTGCCCGAGTCGTCATGCCATTCGTACGCGAACCGCACGGCGATACGTGCCTCGTGAAACGCCCAGACCTCCTTTATCAGGCGGTAATCGAGCTCTTTTGCCCATTTTCGCTGCAAAAATGCGACGATCTCCTCGCGGCCGTTGATGAACTCCGCTCTGTTGCGCCATACGCTGTCGGCGGTGTACGCGAGCGAGACCCTCTCGGGGTCACGGGAGTTCCAGGCATCTTCGGCCATACGGACCTTCTGCACCGCTGTTTCGTACGTGAACGGCGGCAGTGGCGGGCGACTCTTCTCGGTCATACGTCCCTCCCCCTCCGCATGAGATGATAAAGTTGCGGTCGGTGCGAGCAACTCCAGGAAATGTATTCCGGCAAAACAATGCGGCACCGGCCGGGCGGCGCGGGGATCTAATTTATCCGCAAAGTCGCGCCTTTCTCTACGGCCTGCCCAAATTTTAAATAAAATTTCGTAATCGACATGAATTCGCCGACTGTGATTCAGTACTATATATTAGTCTGTTATGACCATTCGCCAAGATATATATGGATACGGCTCAGTACAACTGGTTGGGAATCTAGCTTCGATCTCCGGAACACTACCTGTCACATCATGATCCGAAGAAGCCAGCTTGACCTGAGAAAGTTTGTAGCCCCCGAGTTCATCTGTGGATACGGAGCACTCCAGCTTGCCGGCCGGTGTGCACGCAACTTCGGGGTGAAGCGGGTGCTCCTCGTCACCGATCCGGGTGTCCGGGCGGCAGGATGGGCGGAGGCGGTCGGGGAGAGCCTGACCGAGGCGGGGATCTCGTTTTCCGTCTTCGACTCCGTCTCCGTCAACCCCCGCTCCACGCAGGTGATGGCGGGGATGGAGGCGTACCGGTCCGAAGAATGCAACGGTCTCGTCGCCGTCGGCGGAGGGAGCCCGATGGACTGCGCCAAGGGGATCGGGATAGCGAGTTCCAACATGCGGGACATCCTCGCGTTCGAGGGCGTCGACCGGGTGCCGGTGCCTGCCCCGCCTCTCATCTGCATCCCGACGACGGCCGGGAGTTCTGCCGACGTCTCCCAGTTCGCCATCATCACGGACGAGGCACGAAAGCGGAAAGTCGCCATCATCTCCAAGACGCTCGTCCCTGACATCTCTCTGCTCGACCCCGAGCCGCTGACGACGATGCCCCTGGAACTGACCCTGGACACCGGCATGGACGCCCTCAGCCACGCGGTCGAGTCCTACGTCTCGAACGCCAGTTCCCCGATGACCGACATGCATGCCCTCGAGGCGATACGGCTCATCCGCGACGCGCTGCCTGCGGTCATGGAGAGGCCCGACGACCTGGACCTGCGGTTCTCGACACTCCTTGCCAGCCTTTACGCCGGTCTGGCGTTCTCGAACGCCAGCCTCGGAGCCGTACACGCGATGGCCCACAGTATCGGCGGGGCCTGCGATCTTGCCCACGGGCGGTGCAACGCGCTGCTTCTCGAGCACGTGATCGCGGCCAACTATGAGGCGGCGCCGGATCGATACGATCGAATAGGGGAGATCTTCTGCCCGGTACAGGACGGGCGGACATCCCCGGCAGAGAGTATAGCGGCGTTCCGGAGATCGCTCGGCATCACCGGGACCCTCGCCGCGGTCGGTGTCCGGAAAGATGCGATCGGGACGCTCGCCCGGCGGGCGTATGCCGACCCCTGTATGGTGACGAACCCGCGCAGGCTCACCTGCGAGGATATCGAGCGGATCTATGAGCGTGCACTCTGAACCTCCCGACGACCCGGATACGCTCCGGGAGAAGATCATCGGTCTTGGGGAGACGTCTCTGCACAAGAGTTACTACCCGGAGCTGCAGAGCCGGCTTGCGGAGCTCGAGCGGTTCAGGGCACTCCTTGACCAGACGCACGACGCGATATTCCTGATCCGCACAGAGACCGGGAATCTCGCGGACGTGAACGCATCTGCGAGCACGTACCTTGGCTACTCAAAGGAGGAACTGCTGGCGACACCGTTCTCCGGCCTGCTCTGCCCGCGAAAGAGGGCAGGATTTGCCGAACTCCTCCGGAAGAACAGGGATATATCGTCCGGGTTCCGGCAGACTTACATCGCGTCGCTCGTCTCGCGAGAAGGAAGGGAGATCCCGATGGAGATCACCGTTCGGTTCGTCGCTTTCGGCGGCGACCAGTACATGGTGGCGATTGCGCGAGACATCACGGATCGGCTCCGCACCGAGAGGGAACTCAAGATAAAAGAGAGCGCTCTTGAGTCCTCGACCAACGGTATCCTGATCGCCGATCTCGCCGGGACCATCCTGTATGCCAACCCGAGTTTTGCCTCGATGTTCGGGTACGGGGAGGAGGGATCGGTTGCAGGGAAGACCCTGGAGGCGTTCTTTGCCGATCCCACCATCGGGGAGAAGATTACCGGCCATCTCCTCGACAACAGCGTCCTCGTGAAAGAGACGATCGGGCTGCGGAACGGCGGAGTGCCGTTCCATATCCATCTATCGGGCAGCATCGTGCAGAACGATGCCGGGCAGCCGCTCTGTACCATGCTGATCGTTATGGATATCACCGAGCGGATACTCACCGATCAGATGAAGCGCGAGACGTATACGCAGCTTGGGAAGAACATCGAACAGTTTGCTATTCTTGGCGATCATATCCGGAACCCGCTGCAGGTGATCGTCGGGTATGCGGAGATGATCGACGATCCGCTCACCGAGAAGATCCTCGAACAGTCATGCCGGATCAACGGGATCATCACCCAGCTCGACCGGGGGTGGGTCGAGTCGGCGAACGTCAGGCAGTTCCTGCGAAGGCATGGAGACGGCGCGGAGCCACCTGCGCAGACGTTTGTTCGCATCTCGACCACGGGGGAAGAGGATTCCTGATCTCTGCTCCCGGTGGTTTTCAAGGTACATGAGCAGGCCGGAGGGGTAACCCCTCCACGGACGGCCTGAAAAACTCCGTTCGCGGGTGGACCAGCAGCCTGAGGCGGGTCGCCGGTAGGCCCGCACAGACATCGCCTGTCCGTGACGCCCTGGAGAGCGATGAAGAACAACCGGCCGGAGATCGCGAGCGTACGCTCGCCTGAAGAATGTGAAAAACTGACGGGGATTTGTACCCCGGAGGAAACGACGCCCCGGCCGGGATTTGAACCCGGGTCAAAAGCTCCGCAGGCTTCTAGGATATCCACTACCCTACCGGGACACAGGGGCCTGTGCCTTTCCCCTAATTACTACGTTGTCCTCCTTAAAAAGACTTCGCCTTCGGAAGAGAGGGGTCCTGTGGGGAAGGCTCCGGGATCCGGCCGTCCCCGGATGAAAAACCGGGGATCGAGGCGATCGCCGCGGCAGGCACGGGGCAGGTGGCGACCTCGAAGGGGTCAGACACCTCCTGCGCGCATCACGACATGCACCTTCGCCTTGTTCCCGGTAAGTTCGATCAGGAAGTCCCCGTGCCTGCCGATAAAGACTTGTTTACGGGTATCCGCGCTGTAGAGTTTCCCGAATCCGTCCTCCGCCACGATCCTGCCGGACCCGCGCTCCCTGACCGTCACCTTGAACCACGCGTCTTCGCTCGGAAAGGTCTGCTTGTACTCTTTGTACTGCTTCTTCTCGTAGTCGCTCTTCGCCTCGATGATCCTCGTGACCATCTCCGGCTCCACCTTAAACTCGATGAGGAGGGGCGGCGCGGTCAGGTTGAAGGAGAAGGCTTCCACCGTATGCGTGGCGTTGAACTGCGTCGTCCGGTTATAGATGATCACGTAGGGCTCCGGCGTCGGAGAGGCCTGCGGCGCCTGGCTGAGCGTGGGGCTGGTCCTGCTGCTTGTGGGAGTGGGATACGGGGTCGCCGGCGTCAGGTACCCCGGATCGGGCTCCCCCGCCGGGGGTATCTCCTGGGTCTCGGAGGGCGAGAAGAGGCCGGACCACCCGGATTCGCCGCTCGGCGGCAGCTCTGCACATCCGGCAGATGCAAGGAGCAGTATCAGCACGGCGGCAACAGAGAACGATTTATACACCCTGGTCACGTATGAGGGATTATGCAAGGGGGTATTTATTCTTTTACCCCCGTATTGCTGAAGAAATATTCTACACGTAAAATATATCTGGCGAGCTGCATTTGTGGTCGGCACCCCCGAGATGTGCAAAAATCGTGCGTTCGCGGTAGAGCGGCGCTCTGATGGGGGTCCGGGCACCGTAGATGCCTGCTGCCGGACTCCCTTGCCGCAATAGGGGCATCTGCCGGTTTCCATGGCCTTCCGGGGACATCCAGTAACGTATATCAGCGGCTGGGGCCAACGGTTGATGATAGCGATGAGTAAAAAGCAGGGAAAATACGAGGCACGAGCACGATACGATGATAGCGGGGATCCCGGCGCATCCTCGCCGGAACTCCCGGAGACGTCGCTTGCGGCCGCCGTCAGGGCCAGCAGGCACTTGCAGGCCCTCATCGGGCTGACGGTTGCGGGGCTCCTCCTCCGGTTCTACAACCTCGGCGGAAACTCGCTCTGGCTCGACGAGGCCTCGACCCTCATGTTTGCCCGGCAGTCGCTCATCGGCATCTGGGAGAGCACCGCAGGCGGGGAGTTCAACCCGCCGCTCTTCTACTGGCTGGAGCATGGGATGCTCATCTTCGGGGAGAGCGAGTTCGTGCTCCGTCTCCTCCCCGCGTTCCTCGGCGTCCTGACGATCCCTGTTGTGTATTATATCGGAAAGGAGTTCAGGGACAGAAACGTCGGGCTCATCGCCGCCGCCCTCCTTGCGTTCTCGCCCTTCCACATCTTCTACTCGCAGGAGGCCCGGGCCTACGCCCCGATGCTCTTCTTCTTCTCCCTCGCGCTGCTTTTCTACGTCCGGGCGAGCCGGTCGGATGAGGCCCGCTCCTGGGTTCTCTTCGGGGTGTTCTCCGCGATCGCGTTCTGGATGCACTTCTACGCCATCGTGCCGGTCGCCGTCCTCGTCTTCCACGCCCTCGTCACCCGTGCCGGCGAGATCCGGCGCGACCCCCGGAGCGCGAGAAAACCGGCAATGGGGCTTGCTGCCTTCATCGTTGCCGCCCTGCCTCTCCTCATCGTCACCGTCAATCTCTTCTTCGTCCGGACATCGTCCGCCCCGACCTTCGGGGTGCAGGGGTTCGACGTCATCTACCAGACCCTTCTCCAGGTATCGGGGTTCAGCGACCTCCTCATGGCGCTCTTCCTCCTCCTCTTCCTGCTCGGTGTCGCCGTCACCTGGCGCGAGGACCGGAACGGGGCGCTCCTCCTCCTCTTCATGCTGGTCCTCCCCCTCGCGGCAAGCATCATCCTCTCCTCGAGGATGCCGATGATCCCGCGCCATCTCATCTTCCTTCTCCCGATCTACTTCGTCGGGATAGCCTCGGCGTATCCCGCACTCCATGCCCTGGTCCGGGATAGGCGGGCGGTCTACGTCGTCGTGATAGCGGCGTTCCTCATCAGCACCCCCTTCCTCGCGACCTACTACACGACCCCGCAGAAGAACGACTGGCGCGGATTCTCCACGGAGCTCGGCGGGATGACTGCGGAGGGGGACCTCGTCGTCGTGCTGCCGCCCTACATGGCGCAGCCGCTCGACTACTACTACAGCAACGCGACCGACGGGACTATCGAGCTCGGGGCGACGACCGGGGACGAACTCCGGGCTATCCGCGAGCAGTATCCCGACCGGCGCGCATTCTACGTGGTGACCGGAGATATCCTTGCCGTGGACCCCAGCGGCGACGCGGTCAGCTGGCTTGACGGGAATGCGGAGTTTGCCGGACAGCATATGGGGATCTTCCTCTTCCGGTCGGCATAGGAAGGCAGCGGCTGAACCCTGCGGCCTGACGGCGACCCCCGGCGCTCAGTGATGGGAGCGTTGCCGAAAAGGCCCGGTTGAGATCGTCCTCGGGGATGTAAACGGTCAAGACCGTTTCGATGAACTGCCCTGCCCATAGGGGGTGGGGCATCAGGCGCATCTTCCCGGGTTTACCGGGACGTATATTGGCGGGCTGAAAAAATGGAGGGATATCATCGGGAATCGAGAAGTATCTCTACGGTCTTTCTACCCGACTGACCGTCACCGAATGGATTCGCCCACGACGCCTCTCTCGATAGCATGGCCGAGACGGCATTCAGGATCCGGTGCGGCTCGGTTCCTGCGAGAACATTCGCTCCAACATCCAGCGTCTCCGGCCGTTCGGTATTCTCCCGCAATGTTATGCAGGGAACGTGCAGTATACACGCCTCTTCCTGGATGCCGCCGGAGTCTGTCAGGATCGCCCTCGCAGACTGCTCTAAGAGCAGAAATTCCAGGTAGCCCTGTGGATCGAGTATGCGCAGCCCTTCCGGAACGGAGAGGCCAAACTCGTCGAGACGCTTTAGTGTGCGTGGATGTGCGGGGAACACGATCGGGAGGTTATAGGCCGTATAGAGATCCCGCATTGCTCCGATCAGCCTCTCCAGTCTCTCACGATCGTCGACGTTCTCCTGCCGGTGAGCGGTGAGTAAGAAGTATTGTCCCGGCTCGAGTCCGAGGTCATGGTGAATATCTGATCGTTGCTGTGCTATCTTGATATTCTGGAAAACGGCATCGACAACCGTGTTTCCGGTGACCCAGATCTTCTTCCCGTCGATGCCTTCCCGGAGAAGGTTGGTCTCCGCCGTCTCCGTAGGGGCAAACAGGTATCGTGCGATATGGTCCGTCAGGAGGCGGTTCACCTCCTCGGGCATCGTTCTGTCCCAGCTCCGCAGGCCGGCTTCTACGTGCCCGACCTCCACGTTCAACTTCGCGGCGGATAACGCCGAGCCCAGCACCGTGTTGGTGTCGCCCTGCACGAGGACAACATCGGATCTATCGCGCAGAAGGATGCGTTCCAGGCCGACCATAATCTTCCCGGTCTGCTCGGCATGTGTCCCGGACCCCACATTCAGCTTATACTCAGGTTGCGGGAGTTCGAGTTCGTCAAAAAACATCGCGTCCATCTCGTAAGAATAGTGCTGGCCGGTGTGGACAAGAGAGTAGTCGAGACCTTGCTCTTCGCAATACCGGATGATGGGGGACATCTTTATGATCTCAGGACGGGTTCCGATTACAACCGTTATACGCATACGGATCACCTTCGATGGTCACGAACTCGCTGTAGCTATGATAAATCAGGATTTAACCTGCGTCAATCCCAGTCTCCTTTGAAGATCCGGATCCTGGCGATCTTGGTCAGCAGTCGCACGTGGTTCACAATCTCCTTTCGAGTGTTGATCTTCGATTCGCCATACTTGCGTGTATGGAGTTCAACCGGGATCTCTACCACCGACCTGCCGCTCAGAATTAATTTTGCCAGTATTTCGGCATTAATTTCAAAATTGTTACTCTGGATGTGCATCCCGTCCAGGGCCTCTTTCTTATAGAGCCGGAAGATGGGGCTTACGCAGGTAATCTTCGCACCAAGCGCGATCTGGTACAGCGTGTTCACCACTTTGCTCGGCAGGTACCTGATGAAGGTGACCTCCTCCATCAGCCCCTGCTCGAGGTACGGAGACCCTGAGACACAGTCCGGATGCGACGCCCGGTATGCGGCTACCAGGCCCTCGATATCCTCCGGGCGAAACGTGAGGTCGGAATCCATCGTCACGACGAGGTCTCCTTCGCAGTACCGCAGCCCGTGCTTGATTGCCGCGCCCATGCCTTTGTTCGTCCCGTTTGTCGCCGCGATGACGTCGGATCGTTCGCGTGCGAGATCCTGGATCAAGGGATACGTGTCATCCCGGCTTCCATCGTCGATAAGGATATATTGAAAGGATTCTCCTATGACTTCCGCAATATGCTCGACTTTTGGAAAAAGTTCGTCCTTATACGTCAGGATGTTATCTCTTTCGTTGTAGAGCGGAATGACTATGGAAATCATCGGATCCTCACCACGAAACGGTAAAGTATTATTTGCGTCTGGAGTTGATAAAATCTGGGCGATGGTTATCGTTGCGGAGGGCTGGCGTCTGGCGGATTTCTACGCTGGTTTAATGTGTCGAGAAGACACATGGAGATGAGAATCCGGCTTCACCCGCCTGTCCTGCCTGCGTATACATGCCTGAAGTGCCGAGGATGCCATGAGATTTCGTGTAACTCGCCAGGGAGCCATCCAGCTGCTGCTTCTCTTAATCGGCCTCGTCATCCTGGCCTACTTCATATCGCAATCGGGCATCATCGGCAACCTATGGATTATCACGACGATCAGTATTCCCCTGCTGGTCGTTGCATTTGCGCTGTCCCTCGCAAATATCGGGTCGAAGGTCTACCGATGGAAGTACCTGAGCAGATATTACTACCAGGAGATCTCATGGTACGATGCCTCCCTCGTGAGCGTATCCAGTCTGTTTTTTGCGAATATAACCCCCGGGAAGGTCGGCGACCTGTATAAAGCCTACTTCATGAAACGAAAGTACGGCCTCCAGTTCCTGGATGGGGTGTCCATGCTCTTTTACGAGCGTTTCTTTGAACTGACCATCCTCTTCCTGGTCGCTGCGGGGATCGTCATGATCCAGCTCAGGGCCGTGACGGTAATTGCACTGGAGTTCACCCTGCTCGTACTCTTTCTATTGCTGGTCCTCTACTACAAAGCGGATTTCTTTATGGGGCTAGCGGAGAAGGTCCTGGTCAGGCTGCCCATCGAGAAGAGAGAACAGGGCCCCAGTCTGCATATCCGGAAGATGCCGCTCTCCAACATCATCGTGGTCTTCCTGATCACGCTCATCTCGCTCGTCCTGGAATTCATCAGGCTCTGGTGTGTGGCGATGGCGTTTGGCTTCCTCTTAAACCCGATCCAGCTATCGATATTTATGAGCCTCGCCTTTATCATCGGTCTTGCTTCACAGATCCCTCTCGGCGTAGGGGCGATGGAAGGTTCGCTGAATTACTTCATCACATCCATGGGGGTCCCTTCGGCGACGGCCATCGCCATCGTCCTCGTCGACCGCACGATCTCGATGTATTTTGCCCTGGTCCTGGGCTTCGTCTTCTCGAAGTTCTCTCTTGACGCACTCAAGGATGCCGTAAACGCCTGAAGGAGATCGGCCAGTCGCTCTGCACAACAGGTAGCGGTGAGAAAATAAGATGTCCCTCTTCACGCCGAGTACGCCCGGATGACCCCGCGGTAGACGTCCACCGCCCGCTCGAGCTGCTTCACGGAGACCCGCTCGTCCACCGCGTGCAGCGTCGGGACCTCTCCGGGCCCGTACTCCACGACGTCGAATCCCTTATCGCGGAGGTACTTCGCGTCGCTTGCGGCCCACTGGAGGAACGGGACCGCCGGCCTGCCGTAGACCCGCTCCACCTCGGCGCAGACCGTCCTGACGATCCGGGCGTCCGGGGGCGTCAGGGTCGGTTCGGCGACGTCTGTCTCGCATATCGCGGCGTCCGGGGCATGTTCGGCGATACCCTTCCTGAGGTCGTCGAGGGAGCATCCCCACGGCACCCGCATGTCGAGTTCCATCCGGCACTGCTCCGCCACGATGTTCGCCTTCTCGCCGCCCTCGATCCGTCCCGGATTGAACATCACCCGGGTGAGGATCTTATCCCCTCCCTCGATCCCGAATATCTCGGAGAAGACCCGGGCGGACTGGGCGACCAGCGGCTTGAGATCTTCGCCGGGCGGGAACGGGCGTGCGTGGACCTCCCGCAGGTAGCCGATGAGGTCGAAGGCCGCCATGACGGCGCTCTTCCCGACGAGGGGGTAGAGGGAGCTGTGGCCGGGCCTGCCGCGGAAGGAGAGGTTGATCCGGTAGAGGCCTTTCTGGCCGAGGGCCGGGCTCATCTCCGGCGTCGGCTCGGCTATCAGGCAGTCGCAGGGCGAGAGAAGGTTCTGTGCGAGGAGCGACCGGATCCCGTGCTCCCCGCCGGTCTCCTCGTCGCAGACGAAGGCGAACTGCGCCTTCGGCTCCACCCCGCTCTCGACGAGGTCCCGGTAAGCGGCGAGGAGGGCGGCGCATCCCCCTTTCATATCGGTCGAGCCTCTTCCCCAGACGTAGCCGCCGGCAACCTCGCCGCTGTAGGGGTCGTGCGTCCAGTCGTCGGGGATGGCCGGGACCACATCGACGTGGCCGCAGAGGAGAAGCCGGGAGCCCGCCTCAGTCGTGATGAGGTTGTCCCGCCCGCCCGGATGAGAGACGATCCGGTTCTTCACCCCGAGCGAGTCGAGGAACTCCGCCATGAACGCGACCACGTCGGCGGTATTCCCCGGCGGGTTCTCACTCTTGATCCGGACGAGTGATGAAGCGAGTCGGGCGACATCCATACATGGATCTCCTTATGGCGCTCTCTTCGCCGCGAATTCGTCGAAGAGGCGCGCAAGCGATGAGGTCTTGTAGAGCTGTTTGACGAACTTCGGGTCGAAGAACTCGTCGATGAACGCCGAGAGGTAGTCGGCGGGAAGCGCCTTCTTGTCGTCGGGGTTGAGCACGATCCGGAAGCTCCGGTACTGGGCGGGATCGGCGCGGTCGTAGACACCCGACCAGAGCATCGGGAGTTCCCCGAACTTCTCCGGGTGCTCTTCTTTGAGCCAGTTGATGAAGTCGGGGAAGTACGCCCGCTCCCCGACCTTCTCCTCGTCCAGCCGCCACCGCATGTATTCCATGCTCATGACGTTCCGGGGCGACATGTAATTGTAGGCGAGGATGCCGAGGGTGAAATCGATGTGGGCGAGGGCATCGGTGAAGTAGAAGTGGAGGACCGGGTGGAACTCGGAGGGGCTCTCCAGCATCAGCGATTTGCCGTACAGTTTCTGCATGACGCGGGCGTACTCGTTCGTTTCCAGCATACACTCCTATTGGGGAGGGTGGTACAAAAAGTATTCCTTCTATGCAGAATGCGACTGCCGGAACGGCAGGAGCTTGAGAAAATTGCGCAGCAATTTTCGAGTGGCGATGACCGTTCGAGTGGCGATGACCGGCGGGGAGAGGAGGAGGACGGGGGTTCTGGAAGCGGGACTTCGTTCGACCCCGCCGGCCTATCCGCTGTTCACGTGAAGAACGGCTTGCGCCTGTTGACGGCTTCGCGGAACGCGTCCTCAAGTTCCGCACCGTGCTTGCCCTGGATGTCGACCAGGTTGTCGCTCCGGAGGAGGCAGGGCTTGAGTTTGCCGTCCGAGGTCAAACGCAGGCGGTTGCAGAAGGCACAGAACTCCGTGTTGTGGAGGGGGCGGACCACCTCGACCTCGGCGCCGTCGAGGCAGTACTTCCTCCGGTGGTGCATCCGGCGGGTGACGATCCGGGTCGCCCGCTCGTTCAACTCCTGCTCGATGCTGTCCACGTCGCCATGGAACTTGCACTCGTTGAACTCCATCAACTCGATAACCTGCAGGATGACGTCCTTTTTGCTCCGGACAAACGCCATGAAGTCGTCCATCTCGTCCTCGTTGATGCCTTCGAGGAGCACCATATTCAGCTTGACCGGGGTCAGGCCGACCTCGATCGCCGCATCGATCCCCGCGAGGACGTCGGCGAGGTAATCCTTCCCCGTGATGGCCCTGTAGCGCTCGGGCCGGAGCGTATCGAGGCTGACGTTCACCCGGGCAAGCCCGGCCTCTTTGAGTTCCGCCGCCTTCGCGGCGAGGAGCGTCCCGTTCGTTGTCAGGGACGACTCGATGCCCTCCGGCACCGAACGGACGATATCGACGAGGTCCCGGCGGAGGAGGGGTTCGCCGCCGGTGAATTTTATACTCTTTATACCGAACTGCACGCCCACCCGCATCAACTCGGCGATATCTTCGGCGCTCATCTGCTCTTTCGGGCTCACCTCGCCCTCGGCGTGGCAGTAGATGCACCGCAGGTTGCACCTTGAGGTCAGGCTGATCCGGAGATTGGTCACGCTCCGGTTATAGGGGTCCTTCAGCACCATCGCATTGTCCCTTGAAGTTCTTGGCAATAATGTAGGTCTCGGCGCTCCCTCTCCGCGACGCCTTCGTCCGGTAGCCCCGAACAGAGTAGAAATGCTTGCGCACCTCGGCGAGCAGTTCCGCGAAGAGCTCTCCCTGGAACGACTTGATCACCATGTTGCCGCCGGGTTTTAAGAGCGTGCAGGCGAACGCCAGGGCGTCCTCGCCGAGCCCGGTCGCCCGGGCCTGGTCGTAACTCTTCTGCCCGGAGAGCTTCGGTGAGGCGTCGGAGACCACGACGTTGACGACCCCGCCTGCCTCCTCGTGGATCCGTTCCTGGACCTGAGGATCGGTGAAGTCTCCGACGATGGTGGTGATACGTTCCATCGGTGCAATCGGATTGAGATCTACCCCGATGACCTTCCCGTCGGTCAGGTCGCGGAGCACCTGCAGCCAGCTGCCCGGCGCTGCCCCAAGGTCGACGACGTTGTCATCGGGCCTGATGATCCCGTTCTTCTGCTGGATCTCCAGCAGCTTGTAGGCGGCCCGAGCCCGGTACCCCGCCTTCATTGCCTTGCGATAGACGCTGTCTCTTGTCCATTGGGAGCCCATTGCCAGATTCTCCTCCGCTTGGGGCTGATAGGCGGTTGCTCACCATCAGCGTGATCGGGAGATCACATGTACTAATCGATGCGTTCAACCTTGAATGTATAGGATATGCCACCCGCCCGGACGGTGCGGCCCCGATGGATGTCATGCCGACCCGTTCCGGAAGACGGGGCACGATTGGGGCATATCGTAAAGCACTATAATGAATAACGCGATTATATACTTTCAACGAGAGTTTGATAAGGGGTCAGAATGTTAAAGGCAACGATTGATGCAGATATATTTCGGGAATCCATCGACGCGATCGCCGCACTGGTGACGGAGTGCCGCCTCCACACGGCCGACGACCTGATCCGGACGCGGGCCGTCGATACCGCAAACGTGGCCATGGTCTCCCTGGAACTCCGGAGCACGGCGTTCAACTCGTTTATGGCGACAGCCGGAGAACTGGGCCTGGATATCGCAAAGATGAAGAATATCATCGGCATGATGGGGAAGGGCGATGCGCTGACCTTGAGTCTGCTCGACGAAGAGCGGAAGCTGGAGCTGAGCTTCGGAGGCTACCGCTACTCGATCACGCTTCTGGACGTCAACACCATCCGGAAAGACCCGAACCCGCCGGGAATCGAACTCCCCGGGAAAGCGATCATCGCCGGCGACGCGTTAAACAGTGCCATCAAGGCGGCCGCCGTCATCTCCGACAAGATCGCGCTCGGGATCGACCCCGATGCCATGACCTTCTACATGGAAGCGGAAGGGGACACCGACCACATCAAGCTCGCCCTCGGCGAGGACGAACTTGTCGCCCTAACTCCCGTCCGGGCCCGCTCGCTCTTCTCGCTCGACTACTTAAAGGACATGGGCCGGGTCATGGCACGCGCGGAGAAGGTGGAGGTCTACCTCGGCATCGACCACCCGGTACGGTTTGCCTTTGACATTGCTGACGGCAACGGCCGCGTCGAGTACCTCCTTGCTCCTCGGATCGAGGCCGATTGATGGATATTGCACTCGACCAGAAAGTACTCCCCAGATACCCCTTTTTGAAAGAGTCCCAGGAGCTGGCCCGCCGGCACGTGGAGTCGCTTGAAGAATTCCTCGCGAGCAGCCCGGGCGCGGCGGCGCTCGATCGGGCGAAGGAGCGGGTCATCGCCGCGCTTACCCAGAAGAAGGAGTTCCAGGACGAGGCGGCACGCAACTTAAGGCCCGAGTTCGAGATCGCCGGCTACGCGCTGGCCCGGGTGCTGGTCTCCTGCGTCGGCGACCGCTTGCTCGTCGACCGCCTCGCGCGGTACGAGTCTGAACGCGCATCGTTCTTTCTTGCGACCGAGGACCCGGAGATCCGCCGCTTCGTAGCCATGAGCATCGGCATCGATACCGGGGCCGATGCTCTCCCGGTCATCGACTACGTGGAACTGGTGACCCATATGCGCGACTTGCGCTGGCGTCTCGTCAACCGTGACGTGCGGCAGGGGACGGTGCACCTTGCGCCGGGCGAGATCGACGACCTGATCCGGGAGCGGATCCGGGTCATCCTCGTCGACCATATGCCTCTCCGGGTCCCTTCGGGGATCTGCGAGCGTCTTGCACCGGCCACAAAAGAGATCGCGGCGCTGCAGCAGCAGCAGGCCCTCGAACAGTTCGGCGAGATCAAGGAGGAGGCGTTCCCGCCCTGCATCAACGCGCTCATCCGGGCGATCACCGAAGGGACGAACCTGACCCACATGGGCCGGTTCGCGATCACGTCGTTCCTCCACACCGTCGGGATGAGCACCACCGGGATCGCCGAGATCTTCTCGCGTGCGCCCGACTTCGACGTGGAGAAGACGATGTACCAGGTCGAGCACATCTCCGGCCGGGGCGGCACCGAGTATACCCCGCCGTCGTGCGCCACCATGCGCACCTTCGGGCTCTGTGCGAACCGCAATAAAGACTGCGAACGGGTCAACCACCCCCTGAGTTACTACCGGCTCAGGAAAAACGTAAAGAAGAAGCGGGGCTAAACGGCCATTTTGTCGACCATGTAGCCCGCAGTGCTGAGCACGGCGATAAAGATGACCAGCGCGACGATGTACGCGATCCCCTCCATTCCCACCATCACAGCAGGCAGCATCACCAGCAGCACGATAAACAGTGCGAGGCACCCGAGTGCGACCAGCACCTCAAGAACCCGTAGATTCATGTACAGAGGTGGGGCAGGGGCAGGTATATCTCTATCCCCGGAGGAGGAGCCGCCCGATTCGTGCCGGCGCGGGAGACCCGCATACTTATGGTGCAGGGGCGACAATCCATCCCGCATGGAGAGAGACGAGGCAGTGGCCCTGCTCCGGCGTTACGTGGCGTCGCCGTCACACATCGTGCACAGTCACGCCACGGCGGGGATCATGAGGAAGGTCGCGGAACACCTCGGCGAGGACGCCGCGACGTGGGAGATCATCGGCCTCCTGCACGACATCGACTACGACCTCGTCGGAGGGGATATGGATCGCCACGGGGTCGAGGGCTACCGGATCCTCCGCGACAACGGGGTCCCTGAAGAGATTGCGGACGTTGTCAGGCGCCACAACCATATGCTCACCTCCGACTACGAGCGCCCGGTCGAGCTTGCGCTCCAGGCCGCAGACAGTGTATCGGGCCTGATCCTCGCCTGCGCTCTCGTCAAGGGCGGGGCGCTCGACGAGGTCACCCCCCGGACGGTGAAGAAGAAGTTCAAGGAGAAGGCGTTTGCCGCCGGCTGCGAACGCGAGAGGATCCGGCTGATCGAGCCCCTGGTGGACCTCGAGACGTTCTACGGCCTTGCGATCGAGGGGCTCAAGGACGTCCGCGGCGACCTCGGCCTTGCCTGAACGCAACCCATATATGGCACCGGCGGCGAGGATAGAGGACATGGCACCGGAAGACCGTGGAAGAGTGATCGAACGTCTAAATGAGGCGGTAGCGCTGCTTGTCGAACGGATGGACGTGCGGCTCATCCCGGAGGTCGGGATGAACGTCGTCTACGCGCTGCCCGACGCGCGCGGCAACGAGGACGTCGCGGCGGTCCTCGGCAGGATCGTCCGGCTCGGTGAGGCGGTCCACCCCGTCGGGGAGGTTCGCTTTGGGGCAAGCGATCATGTGGCCCGGATCGTCCTTACGGCGATGCGTTTCGATCCCCGGATCCGGAGCGCGGCAAACATCCGCTTCTCCGAGGCGCTCCTGCCGGAACTCGATAACCTTCTCTTCGAGGTCTGCTCCTTTGACCGGACGAAAGAGCCGCCCGGTGTCCGGACGATGGACTGGGGCGTCGCCTCCTGCTGCAAGGAAGGCGTCCCGGACATCATCTACGACCGGGGGGCCATGGGAAAAGAGCCGATGATCAGGGTGTTAGGAGAAGATCCGGTCGCGGTCGCACAAAATATTCTTAAACTGTCGAATCGCATAATCTATGCACAATTATAAGGGAAGGTCCACATGGGTATAAAGCCATCTTATATCAAGAACCTCGGCGAAGAACTCCTGGTCAAGCACCGTGAGAGGTTCAGCGGAGACTTTGATGAGAACAAGCACGCCGTTTCTGAGGTCGCCATCATCGGGAGCAAGTTCGTCCGCAACAGGGTTGCCGGATACATCTCAAGAAAGATAAATACCAGGAAGCGGTAAACCTCACTATATGTTTGAGGGAATCCTTCCGGCCATTATTACTCCTTTTCACCGGGACTCCGGGTCGAGTCTCGATCTTGAAGGATTACGGTCCAACATCGAATCGCTAGTGCAACGAGGGGTCCACGGCGTCGTGCCCTGCGGGTCGACCGGGGAGTCCGCCACGCTCACGTTCGAGGAGCATGAGCAGGTGATCGGCAAGACCGTCGAGGTCGTCAACGGGCGGGTGCCCGTCCTCGCGGGAACGGGCTCGAACAACACCGAGGAGGCCGTTCGCCTGACCCGGTCGGCGAAGAATGCCGGCGCGGACGGCGCCCTCGTCATCAGCCCGTACTACAACAAGCCGAACCGCTCCGGGCTCGTCAAGCACTTCACGAAACTCGCGGACCTCGACCTCCCGGTCGTCCTCTACAATGTTCCCGGCCGGACGGGACAGAACCTCCAGCCCGATCTGGTCATCGAGCTCGCCCGGCACCCGAACATCGTCGGGATCAAGGAGGCCAGCGGCGATATCACCCAGATCTCCCGCATCATCGAAGGGACGCAGGACGAGGAGTTCGTCGTGCTCTCCGGTGACGACGCGATGACCCTCCCCGTCCTCGCCATCGGCGGCGCGGGCGTGATCTCGGTGGCCGCGAACATCGACCCCGGCCGGATGGTCCGGATGTACGAGGCCTTCCGTGCAGGCGACCTTGCCCGCGCACAGGGCCTGCACCACGAACTCGCTCCGCTCATGCGGGCGATGTTCATCGACACGAACCCCATCCCCGTGAAGAGAGCCGTGGAGCTCATCGGGATGGCCGCAGGCCCCGTCCGGCTGCCCCTCGACGAACTGGACGGGCAGAGGACGGAACAACTGAGAGAGGTGCTGGTAAATTATGGTTAAGGTAGTCGTATCCGGGGCCCTGGGACGCATGGGCACCAACATCGGCCGGCTCGTCGACGAGGCTCCCGACATGGAGCTCGTCGGAGGCATCGATGTGAAAGAGGGGACGCTCTTTGAGAAGGAAGTGGTCCCTGCAGCCAGAATCGATGAATTCCTCAAACAGACGAGGCCCGATGTCCTGATCGACTTCACCGTTGCGGCCGCTGCGGTCGAGAACATCAAGGCCGCAGCGCGGAACAACGTGGGGCTCGTCGTCGGGACGACCGGGTTCTCCCCCGAGCAGCGGGAGACGATCCGCGTCGCCGTCGAGGGGAACGTCCCTGCGGTGATCTCAAGCAACTTCTCGATCGGCGTCAACATCTTCTGGAAGCTCGTGCGGGAGGCCGCCCGCCAGCTCGGCGATTACGACATCGAGGTCACGGAGGCCCATCACCGCTACAAGAAGGACGCGCCGAGCGGGACGGCAAAGACCATCCTCGAGATCCTGGACCAGGAGCTCGGCGACCGCGAGAAGGTCTACGGCCGCGTCGGGGAGACCGAGCGGAAGAACGAGATCGGGATGCACGTCATCCGCGGCGGCGACATCGTCGGCGATCACTCCGTCCTCTTCGCGGGGAACTTCGAGTGCATCGAGGTCTCCCACCGCGCCTATGATCGGGCAGTCTTTGCCCGGGGTGCGGTCCGGGCCGCCCGGTGGGTCTCCGGCAGGGAACCCCGGATCTACTCCATGCAGGAAGTCCTCGAACTCTGAACAGTGTCTCCGGCCAATCCGGAGAAAGCGAAATTTATTTTTGATACCCTTCTAAAACATGTTAACATATTCGTAACGTACGTTTGGAGGAGACAAAGTGTCAGCAGTTATTGATATCGAGAAGTGTACCGCCTGTGAATCCTGTGTGGATATCTGTCCGGCTTCGGCCATCAGCATGGAAGACGGCAAGGCAAAGATCGACGCCGATCTCTGCGTTGACTGCGAGACCTGCGTCGACGAGTGCCCGTCCGAAGCAATATCGATGGAGTAATCGGTCTCGCCCTGATGGGGCGAGGCTTCCTGCCTCTTTTCCCCTGGTGCGGCAGGTCCGCGGACTCGTTGCCGTACCCCGTACGGGATGCCGCTCCTGGCAATAGGTAAGATGACTGTTCCGATTGACACGTCGGATCTTCGGCCGCCCGGCGCATACGCCCGACGCCCGTATATCTCGAATCTGCGGGGTTTTATCCCGTTTTTATCCTCTATATGCCAGATTATTGAGAAACGGGGCTTTCTGGTCGGCCTATCTCCCAACTCCGGCCCTTCATTCCGCAAAATGAAGAAACCATCTCTTTTAATACCACCTACACTACAGATATTTTGTCTATGATTAACGTAGGAGTGCTTGGTGCCACAGGAGCGGTGGGACAGCGCTTCGTTCAGCTTTTAGCGGATCATCCCTGGTTTAATCTCCAGACGCTCACCGCTTCTGAACGGAGTGCAGGAAAACCGTATGGCAAGGTGGTCAACTGGCGCCTCGATGCGCCGTACCCGGACAACGTCAGCGATCTCGTCGTCACTCCCACAACCGTCGAGAGTGTCAAAGACTGCGACCTTGTCTTCTCAGCGCTGCCTGCGGATGTGGCGACGTCTCTTGAGACCGAGATCGCCGACGCGGGTATCGGTGTCTGCAGCAACGCCCGTTCGCACCGCATGGACCCTGAGGTCCCGCTGGTGATCCCGGAGGTCAACCCCGATCACCTGGGGCTGATCGACGTCCAGCGGGACCGCGGCCGCGGCGGGTTCATCGTGACCAACCCGAACTGCTCGACCATCGTCCTCGCACTGGCCCTCGCCCCTATCAGGTCGTTTGAGTTCCACGACGTGCGTGCAGCGACCATGCAGGCGATCTCGGGAGCCGGGTTTGCCGGCGTCTCTGCCATGGACATCTACGACAACGTCATCCCCTACATCGGCTCCGAAGAGGAGAAAATGGAGACCGAGACCCTCAAGATCATGGGGAAGTTCAACGGTTCCGAGGTGATCCCCGCACCGTTCCGCGTGAGCGCAAGCTGCCACCGGGTTCCCGTCATCGACGGGCACACCATTGCGGTCTGGATCGACGTGAAGGAGCCGGTTGACGAAGTGAAAAAAGCTTACGCAAACTTTAAGTCACCTTTAAGCAATCTACCCTTGCAGCCGGCAAAGGCAGTTGAGCTCCTCGACCAGTCCGACCGTCCGCAGCCGCGGCTCGACCGTAACCGGGGGCGGGGCATGACGGTATCTGTCGGGAGAATCAGGGAAGGATTGCGGTTCGTTGCGCTCGGACACAACACCATCCGTGGGGCCGCAGGCGCATCCGTCCTCAACGCGGAGCTGATATGCTCGAAGAAGTACCTTTAGACGAGGTGGGCGAATGATAAAGGATAACACAGTATTCGTTGGAAACAAGCCAGTCATGAACTATGTGCTCGCGGTGGTCACCCAGTTCAACAACGGAGCGGAGGAAGTCGCGATCAAGGCCCGGGGGAAGGCAATCTCACGTGCGGTCGATACGGCCGAGATTGCGCTCAACCGGTTCCTCGAGAACGTGAACAAGAAGGAGATCTTCACCTCGACCGAGATGATCGACACCGACACAGGCAAGACGAACGTCTCCAGTATCGAGATCGTCCTCACGCATGCGAGGTAGGGTTAGAGGCACTTTTTTATTCCATCGTTTTTTACTCTATCGGGATGCACGACGGAACCTATCCGCCGGGCTCCCGTACAGTTCACGCGGTACCTCTCCGTCCCGAGATCTGCGCTCCCGGGCACCGGAGTACCGAAAAATCGGGTCTTATTTGAGTGAGGATGCCGATATGCCGGTAAAACGGCCTCTCCTACGCCGGTGCACCATAAAGCATTTATGACCCCTTCCATAACTATTCTATTAATGAAGTGGCTGGCCTTCGGCGTCATGCTGATGCTGATATCCACTCTCGTCTTGCCCGTAGCAGCGGAGGGCGAGGAGCGGTACAGTTACATCACCGTTCAGGACGTTACCGTCCGGCTGGAGAACGAGGATGCTTTCGTCACCATGAACTATACGGTCGACGGCGGCATCAAGTTTCTCGTTCTCCTCCTCGGAAAATCCGACCTGAGACAGAAGGCGCTCGGCATACTGAACTTCAACGATACGGAGGTCCGCCGTCTCGATCTCGAGTGTATCGAGGTGCGCGTCAACAACGTCTCCGATGATTACGGACGGGGATCCTACTGGTTCCCGGCGCACAGGTTCGGCGTGGTCGTGCCGTCGGTCACCATCGTCACCCCGCACGACATCAAATACTACGAGAACATCAGCGAGTTCCCTGAAGGGTTCGGCTATTTTGCCGGGCAGTGAGAGGGCCGGGGATCCGGTCTTCGTGGGCAGGTTTCTGCCCGGCTTTACGTTTTCGGCAGCAGCCCTATCTCCTCCAGGGCGCGGCGGGTATGACGGGCAACGGTCCCGTCTTTGGGCGACGGCGCCACCTCGCGGCAGAGGCGGTCCAGATCGGCTGGCGTGTCGATGTCGTACCAGGGGTCAAGCAGGGAGACCGTGAGGTCCAGGCGCCCGGCAACCTCGACGGTCCGCTGCGTCACATGAGCCGAGCTCCAGGGGATGCCGGAGAAGAGGCGGGGGATGGATCCGTGCATCCCGATCAGGTAGTAACCGCCGTCGTCGCAGGGCCCGATGACGAGATCGCTCTCGCGGAGTCTCCGGAAGGCCTCCTCGATATACCGGCCGGGAAGGGTCGGGCTGTCGCTGTCACAGAGCACGGCCGCCGTTGCCCCCCGCGAGAAGAGCGCCTCTGCAACGGAGGCGAGGCGTTGCCCCAGGTCTCTGCCGGTCTGGGGGAGCATGGGGATCTCCGGGGGGACGAGCCCGGCGAGGTGCTCGCCCGGAGCCGGAGGCGTGTAGGCCACGAACGGGGCGATGCCATCGAGCCGGGCGAGACGGGCGATCGCGTCCTGGAGGAAACCGGTGTATAGCCGCGCCGCTTCCGGGGGCGTGAGCGGCGGGATGAGCCGCGTCTTCACCTCTCCCGGGACCGGCACCCGGGCCATAACGGCAGCCGCCTCCATCACTCTTTCCTGCCCACGACGCGGCACCTGCCGACCTTCCCCTCGTCGGCGGCCCTCGCCCAGAGGTCAAGGCCGCGCTCCACGTCCAGAAAGAGATCTATCCCGAAGAGCTCGACGATCCGCTCTTTCAGGTCGTTTGCGAGGGCGTCCTGATAACGGTGCAGGTGCGATGAGAACTCCCTGCTGAGGTCTTCGCACCGCTCCACGACGAACCCGTGCCGCCGGAGCAGCCTCTGGTATCCGTTCAGGGTCTCCATGGAGGAAAAGAGCATGAAGGCGTTGAGGCTCTCGCGTTCAACGTCGCCCATGGGCCCGGCCTCAATCCAGTCGGTGAAGGCGATCCTGCCGCCGGGAGCCGCTACGCGGCGGCACTCGCGTATTAGCCGGTCTTTATCGGTCACGTAGCACCAGGCGTCCTGCCCCCAGACAATATCGAACGTCCCCGATCGGAAGGGCATATCGAGGGCGTTCCCGAGCCGGAAGGCGACTCGATTGCTGAGGCCTGCGTCTGCGGTGCGTCTGACCGCCTCGTCCACCATCCGTCCCGTTGCATCGAGACCGGTCACCCTCGCGCCGTAGGTGCGTGCCAGGTGACGGGCAGGGCCCCCGAGACCGGAGAGGACGTCCAGCACCCGCGTGCCCGCATTCACGCCCGCAACCTCCGCGAGAATCCCGGTCTCCTCTCTCCCGCCGACATGGATCTCCTCGCCCATCAGCATCTCCCAGATCCTGCCCACAGGCCCCTCGTAGGCCGCAACGACGTCGCCGATGTTGATATCGGGCACCTTCCTTCACCTCCCGCCCGCCGCCCGCCAGCACTTCGGGTCGGGCCCCAGGGGGTCTCCGGTCTCGTAGTACGCCATCGCCCGGCAGCCCCAGCAGACGGAGTTCTGCTCACACCGGGCGCAGGCGGATGAGCTCGGGCCCTTCCGTCTCATCCCTGAAAAGAGCAGTTCGTCACGGTGATCCGTTACGATCTCGCAGAGTGTCCGGTCCCTGATATTCTTGAATCCCTCCCTGATGACCGAGCAGGGCGTAATGTCGCCGTCCACCGTCACGCAGATCGCGGTCCCGCAGTAGAATTTATCGACGTCCATCGTCCCGAACGAGCGGGGCGAGCCCGGGCAACAGATCGCGTCCCGTGCACGGCAGGCGTCGCGGATCTCGGCAACGGTCGGCACCCATTCCGGGCGGGAGCATGCCCCGCCGACCGTGCACATCTGCGTCAGGCAGACCGTCATCCCGAGTTCCTCGCAGAAGTACCGCATCGTCCTCGCAAGGTCGCTCCCGGCAAGCGGCCGCGTGAACGTGATGCAGTTGACCAGCTCGCTCGCGGGTTTGCCGAAGGCCTGAAGGTTCTCGATACCGCGGCAGATCGCCCGTATCTTCTCCCGGGCATCCCCATCGTGGAGCCGGGCATAGATCGCGGGGTCGAGGGTATCCAGGTGGACGGAGATGAAGCCGCCTTCCGTTACGGCGACGGCCTGCTCCGCGATAGAGGGATCGGCGAGCGGGATGCCGCTCGACCAGATGTTGTTGACGAGACCGAGATCCCGGGCCTGCAGTGCGAGATCGTGCCAGTCTCCGCGGGCCAGCGGGTCGCCTCCCAGCCAGTCGACGACTCTCACGCCCATCGCAGCCGCCGAGGTGAGGACGGCTGCGATATCGGCGGCGGGGAGTTCCCTGACCTGGCCGGCATCGGGCGGGGCGTAACAGTAGCGGCACCCCTGCGGGCAGGCGAGGGTCGACTCGATCTGCAGCGAGTAGACCCGTTCCTCCTCAAAATAGCGCATCACGTCTCCTGCAGCGGGATGAAGGCAGCCCCGCGTGATGGCCGTATCGACGTTCCGTCCCTCATCGTTCATGGCAGCAGCCTCGCGAACACGCTCCTACCATGCGCATCATCATATATCTCGGTGACGGAGATGTGGCTGAGGAGAGGACTCTTCATGCTCTCGATCGTCACGCCGGTGCTCAATGAGGAGGAGAATGTCCCCGCATTTCTGGCCCATATCGAGGCTCTCGAGGGACCGCTTGAGCTGATCGTCGTCGACGGCGGGAGCACGGACGGCACGTGTGCGGCACTCCGGGCGGCAGCGGGCTCGTTCTCCCGTCGAATCGCCGTGCTCTCCTCCCCGGCAGGGAGGGCCATCCAGATGAACGCCGGAGCCCGGCACGCCACGGGAACCGTTCTGCTCTTCCTTCACGCCGACTGCAGAATCGCTCCGGATGCCCCGGGTGCTATCGGTCGGGCGCTGGAAGAGGACGGGGTGATCGGCGGGGGTTTCCGTCATGCGTTTGAGAGTCGCGATCCCCTCCTCTCCCTGACGAGCTGGTTTGGGAACCTGCTGGCGGCGCGGACGCAGACCTTCTTCGGCGACTTCGGCATATTCATCAAAAAAGAGGCCTTCTTTGCGATCGGGGGATACGAGCCGCTCCCCTACCTGGAGGACGTGGAGTTCTCGCGGGCGGCACGCCGGTATGGAAGGCTGGTCCTGGCGGACCGTCCCATCGGCGTATCGCCGCGGCGGTATCTCGAGGTCGGGAAGTATCGCCTGAGCGCCGTCTACATCCTGGTGATGCTCCTCAACGTGGCCGGTATCAGGCCGAAGCGGTTCCTCCGCTACGTCGTTGATAAATGAGGGGATGCCCGAACCTTCACGCGCCTCTCTTCAGCGGGACCGGCTCTCGCTCGTCCACCCAGCGGCCGAGGAGCGACTGGAGGTAGACGCCGAAGAACGCGCAGAAGAGACCGCCGATCGTCGCGAAGATGATGTACTTCACTCCATCCGCACTCGTTATGGGGAAGCCGGGGATATCGCTGATCGAGAGGATGTAGATGCTCGCACCGTAGGCGATGGCCCCTATGGCGAGCACGAAGAACGGCAGGGCGACCACCCGCTGGATCGCCTCCCGCTCGTTCAAGAAGACGTCGATGATCTTTCCAACCGATGCAACGAGGCCGGCGGCGGTGAACCAGATGATGGCACCGTAGATGAACGCGAGGATCTGGAAGAAGATGCCGAACGATGTGTAGTACTCAAGGAGGCTGATGAGGCCGAGGACCAGCCCGACGATCCCGAGCAGTATCGCGGCGATATAGGAGACGAAGGTGAACCGGCCGCCGTGCAGCGACGACTTCAACGAAGTGACCAGGTAGCCGAAGACCTCGTCGATACCGACGCCCTTGAAGAGCAGGTAGGTGCCGATGACGCCGACGACGACGATGGTTGCCCCCTCGGGATACCCGAGCAGGTACCCGAGGGCATACAGGAGCATGGCGAGGCCGACCGGGACCAGCACAATCTTCGAGACCTTCGGGTCGTCGAGAAGCCGCTTGAGGATATAGTAGGTCCCTTCGAGGTTCGGCATCTGGTTGACCACGACCCGCCGCACGCTGCTGACCGGCACCCGGGACTGGATGATCGGGAGGACGTACTCGTCCTCGGCACCGTCCGTCACCAGGATGCAGGATGTGGAACCCGTTGCCGTGAGGATCGTATCGATGTCCGCCGCAATCCTCCGGTCGCCCTCGAGCATGTTCATGTGGTTGCCGCAGAGGACGGCGACGGCGACCTCCTCCCCCCGCTTGACCAGGTCGTCGTAGAGCCGGATCGTCTCGAAGATCGCGTTGATGTCGGAGTCTTCGGGATCGGTCAGGGCAAGGGATGTGGCCGCATGGAGGCATGCCTCTCTGCCCACGATGGGACCATCGATCCGGGCTTTGAACCCCAGATCGTCATCGCGATCGACACAGAGGACGAGCGTCCGCTCTTTTGCCATGCAATAGAACATCTCCTCGGATCTATTAAATAATTTGCAGCAGGGGATAAAAAAGTATTAAATAAGTTTTGCACGCTGCAGCAGGAGCAGGTCGTCGGTCGTGAGTTTTTCTCCGCCGCGGAACTGCTGGAAGATGCGCTCCGCCTCTTTCCGGACGGCCTTCTGCTCCTTGGTGACTTTGGTCTTCTTGGTCTTCTTACGCAGGCCGGAGATGACCTTGTCGTAGTCGCGGAGCTCCTTCTGGCAGGCGATGAACTGCTTGTGCTCCTCGTCGGCCGACTCCTGGGCCTCGACGAACTGCTGGTGAGCCTTGTCCGCCTCCTCGCGGGACTTGTCGGCCTTCCGGTAGGACTCCACCATCAGGTCGTGGTGCTGCTGTGCGGCCTCGGCCTTCTCGGTGACGTCTTTGTGGATCTCGGAGGCAAGCCTGCGAAACTCGCGGGCGTCGGTGAGCTTCGTCCGCATCTCCTTGTTCTGCTCGAACTCGGCCTCCTGGTCCTTTGCCGCCGCCTTCAGCTGCTTGATCTTCTCGATCAGCTCGCGCTCTTTATCGGTGCTGTAGACCTCGGTCTGCTGCTTGAACTCCAGGTGCTCGATCTGCTTCTGGATCTCCTTGACGCCCCGGTTCTTGAGGTTGCCGTGGTCCTTCTTGAAGGACTCGATCTCATCGAAGAGCGTGTTGGCCTTGTCGTTGTAATCGTTTCTCTGGTCCTTCAGCGCCTGAACTTCCTCGTTGATCTTGTCCCGCTGCTCCTTGTGCTGCTGCGCCTCCTCGACGAACTCGCGGGTCTGGGTGTTTAAGGTGTTGCGTTCGCGGGCGTTTTTGCTGGCGAGCGCGTTCAATTCATTGCGCCGGTCTTTGTGCTGTTCAGACTCCGCAAGGACTTTCTTTCTCTTCTCAATCAGATCGTTCAGCATTCTCTACCAATCCTCGATATTCGGTACCTGTCTCATATCCCCGCCAGCAGGATCGCTCCCGTGTGTCCAGAGGGATACCGGAGGCTGATGTAGCGGCTACACCACAAGAAAAGACGTTTTCCGGACTCGTCTTCGAGGCCGTCGTTCAGCGGTCTGTTCATGTGTTCAACCTCGGTACTTGGCAATCGCAGAACTTGTGGTTCTGCGCCCTGCACAATACACCCCGTGCTGGAGGGATTATACAAGAACGTCTATATTTCAAACGTCATCTCTGCTATTAAGTATTTCGCAGGAGAATCGGGCGGCGCGCTGCCGGGGGGCGATCGGGACAAAATGATATAAGGGGGTTGGGTGACTTCAGAGGAAGTCGATGAGGTGTCCGCTCGGGGCGTCTCCGGCGATGCGCCTGCCCATGGGCGCGCCGGACCGCTGTGTCGCCGGTTCGTAGGTGCGGTGGCTCCCGAGGATCTGCGCGCTCTTGACGCCGGTCATGACCGCCATGACGCGGACTCTTCCCTCGTAGTCGCTGTTCACCCGCGCTCCCCAGATGACATCGGCGTGGGGGTCGAGTTCGTAGGTCAGGGAGCTTGCTATCTCTTCGGCGTCCTGGAGAGTCAGGTCGTTGCCGCCCGTGATGTGGATGAGGCTCCCCGTCGCCCCGCGGTAGTCGATGTCGAGCAGGGGGTGGTTGAGGCATTCGTGGACGACGCTCTCGGCCTTGTTCTGCTGCTTGCTCTCTCCGACGAGCATCACGGCGACGCCTCCCTTGCTCATGATGGCGCGTACGTCGGCGTAATCGATGTTGATGAGAGACGGTTCCGTGATCGTCTCGCTGATGCCCTTGACAGTCTCCGCGATGAGCTGGTCCATGACCGAGAATGCCTGGCCGAGCGGGAGGTTCGGCACGTACTTGATGAGGCGGTTGTTGTCGAGGACAATCACCGAGTCGGCCGAGGCCGAGAGCTGCTCAAGCCCTTCTTCCGCACGAAGAAGCCGGGCCTTCTCGACCTGGAAGGGATAACTGACCATGCCGACGACGATCGCACCCTGCTCCTTTGCGATCTGCGCGACGACCGGGGCAGTTCCCGTGCCGGTACCTCCACCCATACCGGCGGTGATGAAGACGAGGTCCGCGTCGCAGAGCAGGGTTTCGAGGGTCGGACGGGCCATCTCGGCCGCACGCCTGCCGACGTCGGGGAACCCGCCGGCGCCGAGACCCTTGGTGAGCGACTTGCCGACAAGCACCCTCTTGTCCGCCTGGATCATGTCCAGGTGCTGCTTGTCCGTGTTGATCGCGATCGTCTCCGCACCGTTCACCTGCATGTGATACAGGCGGTTGACGGTGTTGTTGCCCGCACCGCCGCATCCGACGATGACAATCCTCGGCTGGCCGAGGATGTCGTCTTCTCCCTCAACCGAATCCGTCTTCAGGAATTTTTCGCGTTCCGCGTGTTTTAACGCCTCGTTGATGATCGTCTGCATTTAATACCTCCTAAACCTGGAATGAAATCTGATCGGCCTCGCGTAGAGCACGGTTTCCATGTTTCTCCAGAAGCGCCCTGACCGAATACCTCACAGCCTCCGATACCGTGGGGAACTCGCCAGCCTCCACCAGCCTCTCGAGCATCTCAACCTGCTGCCGGGGCAGTCTGATAGTTATCCGATCCATCATCTCAATCACTCGTATCTGACATATGGCAGCCTGAAGTCTGCCATTTGTCAGACTACGGTGATCTTTTCGTCTGACTTCATCAGATAAGCCATAATAATATTTGTATCGTATATATACCTTCTGAAATGAGTTTTTGTCCGACATAACGGTTTTATGGATAGCAGCCGACAACATACCTTCACAGGATTGCCAGAGATATGAGAGATAACCTTCCCGAACGGATGGAGCACGGTGGCCGGGTGCGCTGGCACCGCACCCGGGAGCAGGGCAGGCTGCTCGACTTCAGCGCCAACGTGAACCCCTACCCCCCGGAGATCCCCTGGAACCCCGACCCTTCGGCGCTTTATGATTACCCGGACGACCGATATGAGGCGCTCAAAGAGGAGATCGGGAGAGCATTCGGGCGCGGGACGGATGAGATCGCCGTCGGCAACGGATCCGTCGAATTGATCCGCGCGTTCTGTTCCGCCGTGCTCGGCAGGGGAGACGCCGCCTGCATCGTCCCTCCGACGTTTGCCGAGTACGAGATGGCGGTGAGGCTTGCCGGTGCCCGTTGCACCCCCAAAGAGGCCGGGGCCGCCGTCCGGTTCCTCTGCAATCCGAACAACCCCACGGGAAGGCTCTGCAGCCGGGAGGAGGTCCTCCGGCTGCTCTCTGGGACGGCCGCCCGGGGGAGCTACCTCTTCCTCGACGAGGCCTTCATCGAACTCGCCGACCCCCGCCAGAGCGTTGTCGATGTCCGCCACGAGAATCTCTTTCTCCTGCGCTCCTTGACGAAGAGCTTCGCCGTGCCGGGGATCCGGTTCGGCTACGCGTTCGGCACGCCCGAACTGATCGCGAGGGTGGAGACGGTTCGCCTCCCCTGGACGGTCAACACGTTTGCCGAGGCCTTTGCCATAGAGGCCTTCCGGCACTATGACCTGCTCCGTGCGTCGCGGGAGCGGATCGCCCGCGAGCGAGAATGGCTCTCTGCCGGCCTTGAGAGCCTCTGCCTCACCTACGAGCCGCCGTCTGCAAACTATATCCTTATAGAAATCCCGCTCCCCGCGGAGCTGCTTGTCGAACGGCTCCTCTCGCGCGGCATCCTCGTCCGGGACTGCCGGTCGTTCGGGCTCCCCTGTCATATCCGCGTGGCCGTGCGGACCCGTGAGGAGAACCGGCAACTGATCGAGGCGCTCGAAGCATGCTTGCCCTGATCATGGCCGGGGGGCAGGGCTCCCGGCTCGGGATGGGCGAGAAGCCGCTCGTCACGATCTGCGGGCGGCCGATGCTCGCCTACGTCGTCGACGCTTTTAGGGCTGCAGGACACGAGGTGGTCGTGGTCGCCTCGCACCGGACCCCGTTCACCAAGAACTGGTGCCGGGCGCAGGGGGTCGCCCTGTATGCGGCCGAAGGGCTCGGCTATGTCGAGGATATCCGTGCGGCGGCGACGGACCTCGCGGGGGTCGGAGAGCCCTTCTTCACCTGTGTCTCCGACCTTCCTTGCCTTGCGTCCGATATCGTCGCCGGCGTCGAGGAGGCCTGGCGCCGGGCGGGGACGGCGGCCTGCTCCACGTGGGTCCCCCGCGCCCTCTGCGAAGAGCACGGCTGCCGCACGCAGTACGTGGAGACGGTCGACGGCGTCCCGGCCTGCCCGGCCGGGATCAACATCCTGACGGCGGGCGACCTCGGCGGCCCCCAGGATGAACTCCAGCTTCTCCTCCCCGACCGGAGGCTCGTCTTCAACATCAACACGCGCGAGGAGCTCGTGCTGGTGCAGGATTACCTCTGCCGGAATCGGAATCCGTAGCCTCCGGGGCTGCCTGCCGCAGCCGGAGTGGGTCCCCGTCGCGGGATACGCCGCGAGCATGCGGGGAAACTGTATTATCCGACTATCACCGATCTCTATATATGGAGTTCTGCCGGGAAATCGAACTGGAGGGCCATATCATCGATTCCGGCGTTATGACCCTTGTGTTTGACAGGATCATGGATATGGGAGGGGAATTCGAGATCCTCACGTTCAACGTCGGGAAGCAGAAGACGGACACGAGCTACGCACGGCTGCGCGTGGCGGCTCACGCAGAGGGGCAACTCGAGGCCATCCTCTCCGAACTGCACCGGCTCGGCGCACGCACCCCCGAGATCGACGACATCACCCTTGTACCGGCCGAGGGTGACCGGATCGTCCCGAAAGGGTTCTACTCGACGACCAACCACCCGACCTTCGTCAAATACCAGGGTGAATGGCTGCCTGTCGAGAACATCGAGATGGACTGCCATATCGTGATCGACGAGGAGCAGAAGAGGGCGTTCTGCACCCCGATCTCGAAGATCAAGGCCGGCAATCTCGTCGTCGTCAGCGAGGGCGGCGTGCGGGTGGTCTACCCCGAGCGGCCGCGGAAGGTCAGCACCTTCGAGTTCATGCACGGAACCGTCTCGTCGGAGCGGCCGAGCGAGGCGATCATCGCAAAGATCGCCCGCGAGATCCTCGTGATGAAGCAGAAGGGGGAGAAGATCGCGCTCGTCGGCGGTCCCGCCATCGTCCACACGGGAGCGGCCGATGCCCTTGCGAAGATGATCCGTACCGGCTACATCGACGTGCTCTTTGCGGGCAACGCGCTCGCCACGCACGATATCGAGTCCAACCTCTTCGGGACGTCGCTCGGGATGAACGTGAAGACGGGCACGCTCGTCACCGGCGGGCACAAGCACCATATCTGCGCCATCAGCGAGATCATGCGGGCCGGGTCGATCAAGAACGCGGTCGACCAGGGGGTCGTCACGGGGGGAATCATGTACGAGTGCGTGAAGAAAGGCGTCCCCTTCGTGCTCGCCGGCTCTATCCGGGACGACGGGCCGCTCCCCGACGTGATCACGGACGTCGTGGAGGCGCAGGACGCCATGCGCCGTCACATCCACGATATCGGGATGGTGCTGATGGTGGGCACCCTCCTCCACTCGATCGCCGTGGGGAACTGTCTCCCCTCCTACGTCAAGACGGTCTGCGTCGATATCAACCCCGCGTCGGTGACGAAACTGATGGACCGGGGCACGACCCAGGCGATCGGCGTCGTGAGCGACGCCGGGACGTTCCTCCCGCTGCTCTGCGAGCAGCTGAAGGAACAAAAAGAGAAGTGCTAGCGGGTGAGCGGCATACAGAACGGTTCTTCCCGTTCCAGCACGAATTCCCACTCTTCTTTACACCCGCACTCCGTCTCGGCGAGGGCACGGAGGAGTTCGACGTCTTCCGTCAGCGAGTAGTCGCCGATCCCCTTCACGATCGGGCCATCGCAGGTGCCGCAGTTGTGTGGGCCGCGGGCCTGCCCGCCGCCGACGGGGTCGCAGAGGACGTGCACGGGCGATCCGATCAGCACGTCAAGGACGCTCCAGAGGTAGGGCGGGCGGAAGGCCTGCTGGTTCCAGAGGCGCTCGACCTCGGTCCTGCTCTGGACGGTGCAGAGGTTCATGGAGATGCTCTCGGCGACCGTGGAGACGTCCCTGATGGAGCGGACCATGTCGTCGCGGGCCTCGCGCTCGGTAAGAAACGGGGGTTTCATCATCAGATAGGCCTTCACGTCGGTCCCGGCGGCGTGTGCGACCCCTGCGGCGCGGAGGAAGTCGGCGTAGGTGAACCCCTTATCGATGCTCTTCTCCCTGATGGCGTCGTTCGTGGTCTCAAGCCCCATCGCGACGGCGAGCGGCCGCGACCAGGTGCCGGTATCGATGCCGTCCCGAAACTCTTCGAGCGCCTCTGCATCGACATATTCGGGCCGGGTCTCGGCGATGACGAGCTTGCCCCTGAACGCCTCCGCGACGGCGCGGCGGGCTGCAGGGGGGACCTCGTTGGGGTCGAAGAAACTGCCGGAGGTGAAGATCTTGAGCATCTGGTAATCGTCGTCGCGGAAGTTCTCTTTGACCCAGCGGACCTGGCGGATCAGCCGCTCGGCGAGCTCGTCCCGGGGGAGGTCCGGGTAACGCTCGTGCCGGTAGCCGCACATCCGGCAACGGTTCCAGGAGCATCCGCCGCTCCGGAAGATAACCGTCAGCGTATCGAGGATCTGCCCGTCATAGCGGTCTTTCCCCCGCCAGGACGCCAGCGGTTTCTCGGTAAATTTGGATAGCATTATACCTCATATTCGTTGATGTACTGGTATGAAAAGGATCGCATGGCTGACGCTTGTTGCTGCGATGGTGCTTGTCGGCACGGTGTCTGCCGCGTACGTCGCAATCAGCGGGCCGCAGACCGTGTACGTCGGCAGCCCGCTCGATGTCACGGGCACCTCGATTCTGGGAGAGGCCGGAACGCCTTCGCTCAGCCCGGGATTCAGCACGGAGATCATCCTGTATAATGTCCAGCACGCAAAACGCGAAGTGGCCCGGAAGACGATCGTCGTGCAGCAGGACGGCAGGTTCTCCGCGACGTTTGATACCGGGGGCCTTACTGCAGGCCAGTACCTGATCGAGATCATCGATCCCACGCGGACCACCTTCGGGAGTACTTCAAAGACCCAGCTCTTCGTCACTCTGGTCGACCGTTCAGGGGATCTCAGGGTAGATTCTCCGTCGAATCAGGAGTTCGACGGCAGCCTCGACCTCCGGGGCGCGATCAGCGGGATCGGTAGCGCCGGCGTGCAGATCGAGGTCGAGCACCAGGGCGCCACCGTCTACGGGCCGAAGTTCATCGCCACCAACGCCGACGGGGCGTTCTCTACGGCGGTGCCCATCTCCGCCGCGGGCGTCTACAGGGTCACCTTCGGAGATTCCAGGGGCTACATCGGCACCCGTGAGTTCGTGATCTCCGGAACCCCCGGCCCGACGGCGACGCCGGCGATGATCTCCGCGAGCGCCCCCGCGACGCGGTCCGCCCCGGCATACTTTGAGGTTGATACGAAGAGCGGCACGGTGACGATCGTGACGTCGGCCGGGATCGACTGGGTGGTCGAGTACATCGACGAGGACAACAACTCCCGCAAAGTCAACGACAAGGGCATGCTCGAGCCGGAGACCGTGACGGTTGCGGCACGGGGAGGCCCGGTCTACGTGAAGGTCTACCCTATGAGCTACAACGACAGCGGAGCGGTGCAGGTCTCGGCGTCGAACGCGGACGCAGTCCGGGTGAGCCAGACCGCGCCCGGCCTCTTCGGAGACGCGGTTCCCACCCCGGCGCAGGCCGCACCGGTCCCCGCGCTCCTCGCGCTCCTCGCACTCCTTGCGGTCGTCCTCGCGCGCCGGGGATGAACAACCTTTTTTTATCCGCCGACCAATAGGTTAAGGCGAGCCGGGATAGTCTAGTCCGGGAAGGCGGTGGCCTTGAAAGCCTCTGGTGCCTGGCACCTCGGGAGTTCAAATCTCCCTCCCGGCGCTCACTGTTTATGTCCGGGCCGTGGCGAAGAGCACGGCGCCTTTTGATCCCTGTTGACAGAACTCAATACTTCGCTAAATCTTGCACCTGGCATCACGTGATGCGGTCTCGCGCAACGCCGCGATGTGCGGGCGGGTCGAACGACTGGAGCTCAAGCACCGAAGGTGCGAAGAAGCGCTGACGGTACCCCGGACACTGGACTTCGCGTTCTTCGCGCCTCGCACCTGCGGTGCTCAAGCTCGCTTACGCTCGCACTTCGCGTGAGGTACTTGGTGCTGATATCGATACAGTCTCACACGAAGACGCGAAGCCGCGAAGGGGGGGCGAAGTGCGATGGGCCGAAGGGTGCGACGTTCCAACGGAACGGAGCTGGAGCACCGAAGGTGCGGGTCCGGAGTTCGAGCACCGCTAGGTGCGACGCGAGGTCGATGGTTTACCTTCGAGCGGGCTTCCTCACAACATTAGTGAAGTACTGGAGCTCGCGTGTGTGTAACGCGGCTGCCCGGGCTTGGGAAAGAGTGGTTGAGACCGTTACAGCCGCCCGGTCTCACTCGTCCCTGATCCAGCCTTCCCGCACCCACCGTTCGTACTCGTCCGGCCGCCAGTCCCGGTTCGCCCGCACTATCCCGGCAAAATAATCCCGGTTCTCCGCCATTTCGGCCTCCTGGTCCGGGTATCGCGGCCGGTCGCCGAGGGCACGGACGAGCCGCCGGCCGAGATCGCGTGCCGCCGGCTCCGCCCGGTCGATCGCCTCCGGGCCGTCGTCGAGCGCGACGCTCATCCCTCCGACCGCCGCCACCCCGAGATAGTTGAGGGCGTGGTTCAGGTAGCCGACGACCGCGTCGCCGCCCGATACCTGCGTGGTCGCGAGACTGCAGCCGTACTTCCCGGCGAGAGTCTGGTAGTGGATGGCGTCCGCCAGACGGTCGATGAAGACCTTCATCTGCCCGCTGACGTTGTCGACGTAGACCGGCGAGGCGAGCACCAGCCCGTCGGCGTCCAGCATCCGGTCGTATGCGGCAGCAAAGTCATCGGCAAAGACGCACGTTCCATCCAGGCTGCAACTCTCGCAGGCGGTGCAGGGGACGATCTGGAGGTCGGCGAGGTCGATGAGGTCGACCCCGGCCCCGGCACTTTCGGCCCCGGCAAGCACGAGGCCTGCAAGTTTTCTCGTCCTGCTCCGCATCCCCCGCGGGCTTCCCACTATTGCGGCAATCTTCACGCTTCCGTCACTTCCGGGGGAAGCGTTAGCCCCGATGCGGGAAAATAGTTTAGAACCGGGAAGCGGCCCCCTGTGGAGCGAAAGGATCGTTCACGGCTCGAAGTCTACCACCACGGCCGAGTGGTCGCTCAGCCCCTGCCCCCGGAGGTCGTGCAGGTACCAGCACGCCGTCGGGTTCAGGCGCGCGGAGGCGAAGACATGGTCGTAGCGCTTGCACTTCGGGACGTCCTCGGGGCCGCGGTCGGGGCACCAGCTGTACTCCCGTGCCCGGTAGCCGTGCAGTCTCCGGAAGACGTCGGGGAGGTCGTACTCCGCAAGGCCGGAGAGGACGTTCATCTCGGCGTTATACCACCACTTCCTCGGCCGGCCGAGATACTCGTCGTTCTCGGAGACCGTGGTGGTATAGGCCTCGTCCGGGACGATGTCGCGGTAGAAGGGGACGATCGTTCCGTCGGAGAGTTCCGCTTCAGGGATATGGAGGTCACCGCAGAGGATCCGCGGCCTCATCGATCTCACGGCGAGACGCTGGTAGATCCCGACCAGCGTTTCCGCCTTGACGATCTCGTTCCTCCGGCCGCCTATCGCCGTCGGCACATGAGCGTTGTGGAGCTCGAACTCGCCCGTGGGTGCGCTGACGGCGGCGGAGACCAGCCGCTGCTTCCACGGGATGTCGAAGTCGAGCGGGTTTAACGGCGTGAGGGGATACCTGCTCGCGATAAGGCACCCGTAGTCCTTCGCTTCGGCGGTCGGCGAGCACTGCTCGGAGAGCCGGGAGATGTTGTATGCGAACTGGAAGGGATCGTTCGCGTTCCGCGAACGGAGTTCGTTCAGACGCTCGGCCATATATGCCACCCGGGCGATCTCCACCAGGCCCAGGCTGTCGACGGAGTAGACCAGCCCGAAGTTCTCCAGTTCTTCACGGAAGAGCGGCAGTGCCCGGTCCGTCACTTCCTGGAAGGCGACGATATCCGGCGAATGCTGGCAGACTGCTTCGACCTTCTTCTCCACGCTCTTTAAACCGGAGCGGAAGAGATCTATGTTCCACGATATGAGCCGCATGGTGCCAATACATTGCGCGTTGGCGTTCCTTGCTCATTAAGACATCGAGTTTAGAACGGTGTTGCGGGACCTGTTCAGGATGTTTGAGCGGTCTGCCGCAGAGCGCACGCCAAAAAAAGGGGAACTTCCGGTCGGCACCGGCCTCCCGGCAAAGGGGCCGCTCTCCGCACAATCTCCGCGCCGGAAGCGCCCGGTGCTGCCTCGCCCGGACAGAGGAGTCTCTCCCGCGGGCCTACACATACACAATGCCGCTTTCATTCGTCTCTCCTTGCGGTGTCATCTCCTCTTCCGGCGTCACCTCCTCTTCAGGTGTTGTCTCTTCTTCCGGCGTCACCTCCTCTTCAGGTGTTATCTCCTCTTCCGGAGTCACTTCTTCTTCAGGTGTCATCTCTTCTTCCGGCGTCACTTCCTCCTCCGGCGTCACCTCTCCTTCCGCGACCGGCGGTACGAGCCCCGCGTTCCAGTCGGTCTGCTCCTCGCCCGGGTCGAGTTCAAACTGCGGCGTCGTACCGGTGGCGGGATCGGCGGTGCTGTCCTCGCCTGCCGGGCTGAAGGTGTAGCCCTCCGGCGGCGTGAAACGCACGGCGTAGGCCCCGGCGGCAACATCAGTAAACCGGTAGGCTCCGGCATCATCCGTCATCATCGTCCCGGCTTCCGCACCACCCATGTCGAGGAGGGTCACCACGATCCCCGCGAGTCCCATCTCGCCGGCATCCCGGATACCGTTCGCGTCCGTATCGTTCCAGGCAATCCCGCCGACAGTAGCGGTCGCTTCTTCGGATACCGCGAGTCCTGCATCGCGGGTGAGGCCCTCTCCCGTCAGTTCAAAGGGCCCGGTCCGGCCGGTCTCCGGGAGGATGTCGCTGTCCAGCGTGTCATCCCCGGCATCCGGCGCAACAAAGGTGAAGCCTTCAGGTGGCATGACCTCGACGATGTAGGTCGTGCCGACCACGCCCTGCAGGGTGTAGTATCCGTCTTCTCCTGTGGTCGTTTCAACGGGGGTTCCGGCCGCATCCGTGACCTGGCTCTCATTTTCGTAGAGGAGCCGCACGAGTACCCCGGGCACCCCTTCTTCGCCCTCGTCCTGAAGCGCGTTCGCGTTCGTGTCATTCCAGACAAAGCCGCCGATGGTGGCGTTCTCGTCAGCTGGTTCTATTACAGCCGTCACGTTCGCCCCGGCATCCCAGTCGGACTGCGTCTCGTTTTCGGCGAGCGTGATCTTCTCCGTCCTCCCCGTTGCCGGGTCGGCGTCGCTGTCAAGAGCGTCGTCGGTACCCTGGTCCATCGGTGTGAAGTTGAAGCCGTCCGGCAGTTCAAAGTGCAGGTAGTAGTCGCCCGCCAGGAGGGCATCGAACTCGTAGGTCCCGTTTGCATCTGTTGTTGTGGAGTTAACGAGTGTCTCATTTATGTGGTAGAGTTCGACGCCGGCATCGGCGATGCCCCCCTCCTCTTCGTCCTGGAGGCCGTTACCGTCGGTATCGTTCCAGACGAAACCGCCGATAGTGCTGTTTGCGGTTGTGTTCGGCACCGGCGGTTCCTGCTGCCTGATCAGCCCGGCATCCCACCAGCACTGCCATTCTCCTGCTTTCAGGGAGATCCTGTCGGTCCTGCCGGTCGTTACGTTCGCATCGCTGTCCAGTCTATCGTTCTGACCGGCATCCTTCACGGTGAACGCGTAGCCCTGCGGGAGGCTGAACCTGATGTAATAATTGCCGGGGTTGAGACCGCTGAAGGAGTATCCCCGGGAGGTGGTAGTCGTGGTGGTGATCGTCCGCTGCTGCGCATCGAGGAGGGTGACGGTGACTCCGGTTATCACTCCCTCGTCTTTGTCCTGGATACCGTTGGCATTGGTATCGTTCCAGACGAAGTTACCGATGCATCCGGTTGTTGGTGCGGGCGGTTTCGGCTTCGGTGTCGGCGGGGGGCACTGCACGGGGCAGACCCTCGGCGGTTTCGGCGGTTTTGCCGGTGGCTGTGTCACACTCTTCTCTATCGTTGCAAGTTTCACGACCCAGGCATCGGTCTCTGGCGTGCCGCCTATCGCCGTGTTGTTGAAAGTTCCGGCGACAACATACCCGGATGCCGCTGTCTGGACGACCGATGCGGCCCGGTCACCCGGGTTTACACCTCCAAACGCCAGGTCGCCCTCGACGGCCCCAAGGCTATCAAGTTTCACGACCCAGGCGTCGTTGTCGGTAGAAAGATTCCCGCTCCTGCCGGCAAAGAGGTACCCGCCGCCGAAGGTGGCGATGATCGATTCGGCCGACTCGTTCTCGTTCGCGTCTCCATAGGTCCAGTTCCAGACGATCTCTCCGTCGGGATTGATTTTGGCGACCAGGGCGTCATCCTCCGTACTGTTGGGGGCGGTCCGGCTCATGTAACTCCCGGCGAAGACGAAGTCCCCGTCCGGAGCAAGGACGATCGAACGGGCAGTATCGTTCTCCTGACCGCCGAAGGTCACGTTCCAGAGCTCGTTCCCGGAGGAGTCGAGCTTCAGGATGAGTGCATCCGTTCCGAACGACTCGAACGATTCCGTGCTTCCTGCAACACCGATCTCACCTGATTCGGTCTCAACAACCGCATAGGCCGAGTCGTTCCACCCCGGTTCCCCGAAGGTCCGGGTCCATTCCTCGTATCCGGAACTGTTGAGTTTGATCACCAGGGCATCGGTATCCGGTTCGCCCCACAACGCTGTCTCACCCGCAATGATGTAGCCTCCGTCCGATGCTCCGGCAACCGCGAACGTCGAGATGTTGACGTCCGGTCCGCCGAAGGTCTCATTCCAGAGGATCTCGCCCTGAGGAGTGAGTTTCATCACCCAGGCGTCGGTATCCTTCCGGTTCTCTTCGGTGACATAGGTGAGTGTCCCTGCAAGGAGGAGATTCCCGTCCGAGGTGTTGATCAGTGCGCGGGCTGTATCTTTTTCCGGGCCGCCATAGGTTCTGTTCCATCGCTCGTCGCCCGATCCGGTCAGATTTACCAGCCAGGCGTCTGCCTCTCCCGCACCGAACGACCCGGTCTCGCCGGCAAAGAGGTATCCTCTATCCCCTGGCACCTGAACGATCGCGTATGCCGAGTCGTTTGCACCGGGTCCACCGTATGTCTTATTCCATACCACAGAGATATCTACAGCGGCGGCACCGGCGATGGTCGCCAATGCCGAGGCTAACAATATGAAGATCAGAATTCTGCTCTTCTTTCCCATCACGTCAACTCCTTAAGCAGTTTGCCCGGGCAAGGCAGGTGTATCAGAACACGCCGGCGTCATTGCATTCGAGTCACGGCATACGGGTGGATGGGCGGCTATAGGCGGTCGTGTGAGCCCTTACGGGGCGGTAAGCGGGTACCTTGAAGGTTGCGTTATCGGTTGATCTTCTGTGAATCGGCGGTTGGTGCAGTTGCTGATACACCCCCGGTCTGCGAAGAAGGGATAATATTCTGAAATATATATTAATATCGATATATTTTTAGTGGGCAGGATTGATCCACCGTCTGTTCCACAGATATACTCCTCTCCGGTACCTGCCGGAAGTGCGACCACTGCAACCCACCGTCCGGTTCTTCGTCATCCCCTCCGGCTTCGCCGGCTCCTGAACGCTCCGTCCTCTTGGGACACCGCAAAAGAGTCATCGGATACGCAGCAAGACGGGAAAGAGGGAGCCGGGACGGCCGCTCATCACCCGCGGCGTCGCTTCGGCCCGGCCCCCTGCCCGGCACAGTGCTTCTCGATGGCGTCGAGGAATCTCCTGCCGTAACGCTGCAGTTTCGCCTCGCTGACGCCGGAGATCCGGAGGAGCTCGACGCCGCTCGCCGGGCGGCGTCTCGCCATCTCCCGCAGGCTCCGGTCATTGAAGATGACGAACGGCGGCACGTTCTCGAGGTCGGCGAGGACCTTCCGAAGACTGCGGAGCCTGGCGAAGAGGGCCTCGTCGTAGTCCTCCTCCGCCTCCGCCGCGACGACGCCCTCTGGCTGTGGCTCCGTGAGCGGCACCGCGAGACCGCCGCCCGTCACCGCCCGGCTCCGGTCGTTCAGTACGACGACCGGATAGCGGCCTCCGGTCGACGCGACGAACCCTTTCCGGACCATCTCCTGGATGAAGAGGAGCCACTGATCGCGGGTGTAGCCCCTGCCCGAGCCGTAGGCGGGGAGGGTATCGTGCCCGTTCTCGCGGATCCTCGCGGTCTTCGCTCCGCTCAGGACGTCCGCGATGTAGGATGCCCCGAAGCGCTCTCCTGTTTCGCGGATGCAGGCGACGATCGCCGATGCGGCCTCCGTCCCGTCAAAGACCTGGACCTGCGTCTCGCACCGGTCGCACCCGCCGCACCGATCTCCAGGGTAAGCCTCGCCGAAGTAGGCGAGCAGGAACTTCCTCCGGCACCCGGTGGTCTCGCAGTAGTCGAGCATCGCTCCCGCCTTCCGGTAGGCCACGTCCTTTATGCCCGCATCGGCAGACTCCTTCTCGATGAGGAACCGGATCATGCCGTAGTCGCCCCGGCTGTAGAAGAGGATGCAGTCGGCCGGGTCCCCGTCCCGCCCCGCCCGCCCGGTCTCCTGGTAGTAGGACTCCAGGTCCCTGGGGAGGTCGGTGTGGATGACGAACCGGACGTCGGGTTTGTCGATCCCCATCCCGAAGGCGATGGTGGCACAGATGATCGTGGCGTCACCGTGGGAGAAGGCTTCCTGGTGCTCCGTGCGGACGGTCTCAGGTAGGCCTGCATGGTAAGGGAGCGCTGAAAAACCCTTGCTCCGGAGTTTCGTCGCGAGCGTCTCGACCCCCTCCCTCGTTGCGGCATAGACGATCCCGGCGTCGTCCCGGTGCTCGTTCAGGTAAGCGACGAGTCTCGGGAAATAGCGGGCTTTGGGCACCACCCGGTAGGTGAGGTTCTTGCGGTTGAAGCTCCCGACGAACCGGACCGGGCTCTTCAGGGCGAGCTCTGCAACGATGTCGTCCTGGACGGCGGGGATCGCGGTCGCGGTCAGGGCGATGACCGGGACCCGCGGGAACCGCTCCTTGAGCACCCGGAGCCGGCGGTACTCCGGCCGGAAGTTGTGGCCCCACATCGATATGCAGTGCGCCTCGTCGATGGCGATGAGCCGGACGTCCGCCCTTGAGAGGAGCGAGAGGAATGCCGGCTGAACGGCCCGTTCCGGCGAGACATAGAGGAGCCGGATGCGGCCTTCGAGGATGACCCGCTCGATGATCTTCTGCTCCCCGTAGCCGAGCGAGCTGTTGATCGTCGCGGCCGCAACGCCGTTTGCCCGTAGGCTGTCGACCTGGTCCTTCATCAGGGCGATGAGCGGGGAGACGACGACCGTCAGCCCCTCAAAGACGAGCGCCGGGAGCTGGTAGCAGAGGGACTTGCCGCCCCCGGTCGCCATGACGGCGAGAACATCCTTTCTGGCAAGCACGGCATCGACGATCTCCTCCTGGTGGGGGAGGAACGAGGTGTAGCCGAAGTATCTCTCAAGAATGCTGTGTTTTGTCTCCATCGCGCCACGTAGTCCGGTTTGCCGGTAGGGTTGGACCGGGGCCGGGATAGCGTTTGCCGTCCCCGGCCAAAAAAAGAGGTTATTTGAAGATGAGCATCGTCGAGGTCTGGTTGATGTGCCCGATGTACTCCTCGCCGTAGGTGGAAAACCCGATCGTCGGGATATCGGTGAATATCGACCCGTATGCCTCTTCCTGCCCTTTTTCCTCGAGTTCCAGCGCCCTCAGGATGCAGTGGAAGTTGATGAGGGCAGAGGCTCCGCCCAGCTGTCGGACTTTCTCGTCGACGGCCCTGCGGGTGTCTTCGACGATATCCGTGGCTTCCAGCAGCGCGAGTTCCATTCCCTCCTTGACCTTACAGTAGAAGAGGATGCCGCCGCCGTCGATCTGCCGGGGACTCCTGACGAAGAAGTCGTCACCGGTCACGAGTCCGACCGGGTTGTGCATGAACCTCTTCGGCGCATCCTCGACGGAGACACCGAGCGCTCTCGCGTACGCGAGGACCGCAGGCATCCCGTTGAACTCGATGACCTCGCGCCGTTCCTCGTTCACTTTCGTCGGCACGAGGACGGCATCCAGGGTCCGGAAACTCTGGGTCTTGATAATGTCGAACTCACCGGCGGGTTTCAGGAGCGCGAGCACGGCAGCGCCGGTATATGCCGCCCCGTTCAGGTAGACATGGGTAGACTGAAATTTGAGGTCGTCACCTGCAGAGCCACCGATGAACGCCACGTCGGTCAGGTCTCCGAGCCGGTCCATTACCTGCTCCTCGGCACCGCTCAACCCGTCGATCAGGATAACCCCCACGTATTTCTGGAAATCGAGCTCCCTGAGCGGCGTACCGATACCGCCTTCGAGCCCCCTGACGGCATCCGCAAGTGCATCAGGAGAGGTTATGTCGGTGACGGCACTGCAGGCGACACCCTCGATAGTGCCCTCGTCAAACGCCATGGCAACAATCGAGTCCTTCATAACCCGGCCGCTGGTGATCTCCCCGGCGGTCGAGCAGCCGATGACCTGAGCTCCAGGGAATGCATCGTGCATCGCTCTGCCGATCGACGCCGGGTTGTACCGGGAGGATGCGAAGAAGAGCACCAGCCGTGGAGAGATTCCGCTGCACTGATCCCTGATTTCGTCGACAGCCTGCTCGATCGATAGTGCCGTTGTAGAAGCGGTAGTAACGCTCATGAAAAAACCTCCTAGATCTCTACGCCCATATCCCGGGCGATCTGCCTGAGTTCTGCAATCTTTGCCGGATCGTCCTCGGACTGTGATGTCCAGCGTTCGGGGCTGTATCCCTTGATGATCAACTTGGTACGGGTCGTATTCTTCAATGTTTCGTTTCCGTTGGACCGTTTTTCGATGATTGTTTCAATCATGCGCTTGATTTTGCCTACCATAACTAAAATAATGGAACGTGAGGCGGTTATTTAACGATTGCCATTCCGGGCTGGGTAAACAGAAGCTGCTAAACCTGCACCAGTAGAACTCTTCAGCGCTCCCCTGTTGTCCGACGGCTCCACGCCACCCCGATCCGATCGATCAAAGCGCATATCTGTCCGGGCGTATGACGGATGAGTATGAAGAACGTCGATATGACGATCGAGGGGAGCATCCTCACCATACGCGTGGACCTCGCAAAAGAGTTCGGTGAGTCAAAGAGCGGAAAATCGATCACGGTCGCCTCCACCGAGGGCAACGTCTCGGTGCCGGAGCATGAGGATATCAAGATCGGTCTGAACATCTACCGGAAGAAGTGAGCAGGCGTTGAACCCCCCTGCACCCGGTGGCGCCCAAGTTTCACACTTCGCAACTTCGGGTGAGCCAGTGACTGTAGGCGGGAGAAGTTTCGCGCGAAGTGCGAATTGCGAGTCGCGATGGTCCATCAGGACCGGAGCGTGAGAAGCCTTCAGGTTTCGAGTCGCGATGGTCCATCAGGACCGGAGCGTGAGAGGCCTTCAGGTTTCGAGTCGCGAAAGACGCGAAGATATGGGTGGCTAGCAAAGATACTGACTTCGCGTCTTCGCGCCTTCGCATGAGATAACAGTTGTAAGGGGACGGGATTTCGCGTGAAGCCGCGAGATGCGGCCGCCCGTCCCCATCACCCCCGCGCGCCGGCGCACGCGAGCGTATCCCCGATCGTCCGGATCGGACAGCGGCCGCAGATCGGCGTCTTTCTGCAGACCGTGTTCCCGAGGAAGACGATCTGGGCGTGGTATTCGTTGAAGAGCGTCACGTCGGGCGCGAGGCTCTCCGTAAAGAGGCGCTGCATCTCGTCATATGACGCATCCTCGGGAATGAGGCCGTAGCGCGAGAATATCCGCCGCGTGTAGGCGTCGACGACGAAGACCGGCTTTTTGCAGGCATACAGCAGGATGGAGTCCACCGTCTCTTTTCCGAGTCCCCTGACCGCGAGCAGACGCTCGCGCAGGGCGTCGGTCTCCACGGCGGCCATCACCGCCGGGTCCGCCTCGAACTCCGCGGCGTAGACCCGGGCGAACTCCCGGATCCGCCCGGCTTTCTGGTTATAGAACCTGGACGGGACGATCAGGCGGGCGATCTCGCCGGCATCGGCCGCGGCGAGCCGGTCCGGGTCGAGCATCCCGGCGTCCTCCAGGTTCCGGACGGCCTGGGCTGCGTTCGTCCAGGAGACGTTCTGGGTGAGGATCGCCCCGATCATCGTCTCGAACGGCGTCTTCGCCGGCCACCAGTGCCGGTGGCCATGAGCAGCCAGGAGAGCGCCGTAGATCGCGAGCAGGTCTTTCGTGAGGGGCGCCGCCATCAGCGGGCGTCCCCCTGCCACCAGGGCCTCGCAGCGATCGGCATATGCCAGTCGGTGCTGAACGCCCGGCCGGTCACCCTGAGTCCGGGCGCAGCCTGCCGGCGCTTGAACTCCGTCTGCCGGATCATCAAAAAGACCTGGTAGACGGTCGCCGCGGGATACCCGGCGGCGACGATCTTCTCGGGCGACTCGAAGCAGTCGATGTGGCGGTGGAGGATCGCGTCGAGGAGGTCATAGGGGGGGAGGCTCTCCTGGTCGGTCTGGCCGGGCCGGAGCTCCGCGGAGGGGGGCTTCTCGAGCACCCGGCCGGGGATGACAGGGCGTTCCCTGTTCAGCTGTCTGGCAAGCCGGTAGACCATCCCCTTCGGGACGTCGGCGATCACCGAGAGCCCTCCTGCCGTATCCCCGTAGAGAGTGCAGTAGCCGACCGCGGCCTCCGATTTGTTCCCGGTGGAGAGAAGCATGGAGCCGAACTTGTTCGAGAGCGCCATCAGGACCGTCGCCCGGATCCTCGCCTGCAGGTTCTCCTCGGTGGTGTCACGGGGCCTGCCGGCAAAGACCCCCTGAAGGGCCCCGTCGAACGCCTCCATCATCGGGGCGATCGGGATGCACTCCACCCGGATGCCGAGGTTCCCCGCGAGTTCCTGGGCGTCCTCGACGCTTGCCGCGGAGGTGTAGGGGGAGGGGAGGAGCACGCCGAGGACGTTCTCCGGACCGAGCGCCTCGACGGCGATCGAGGCGACGAGCGAGGAGTCGATCCCGCCGGAGAGGCCGAGGTGAGCCGAGGTAAAGCCGCACTTGTGGACGTAGTCGCGGGTGCCGAGCACCAGCGCCTGCCAGATCTCGGACTCCGGTGCCGGGGCGGCAGGAGCGACCGCCTGCGGTGTGGGACGGGCGAGGTCGACGTTCACGACGTCCCCGGCGAAGGCCGCGCCGCGGGCGATGAGGGTCCCCCCGGCGTCAAAGGCAGAGCTCCGGCCGGCGAAGATGAGGTCGTCGTTCCCGCCGACGAGGTTTGCCGAGAGGATGGGGACGCCGTTCTCTTTTGCAAGGCGGGAGAGCGCCTCCTCCCGCCGGGCGGGAGCGCCGGCGGCAAACGGCGGTGCGGCGAGGTTCACGATCGCCTCCCCGCCGCCCCGGACCTCCTCGCCGATACAGACCCCGATCGTCCTTTCGCCGAGGCGGAAGACCTGCGGGGTCGGGGCCGCCGCCTCAAAGTAACGGCCCTCATCGAGGATGCCGGAAGAGAGGCGGGCTTTGCGGAACGTCTCCTCCACCACCCCGCCCCGGAGGAGGGCGGCGGCGTTGTAGAGCGGTCGGCCTCTCCCGGAGAGGTTCGGCTCCGCAAAGCCGACGAGGACCGGCGGCGCGCCGGCAAGGTCGGCCGCAAGGTCCTCCAGGACGGAGAGACCCCGCTCTGCAAACCCTCTCTCGAGGAGCAGGTCCCGGGCGGGGCAGCCGGGCAGGGAGAGTTCGGGGGTCACGATCAGGTCCGGCCGGAAGCGGGACGCCTCCTCGACGCCCGCCGCTATCCGGTCGGCGTTGCCGGAGAGGTCGCCGACAACCGTATTCACCTGGAGGAGCGATATCTTCATGGTTTCTCCCGGTTAGTTCGATCAAGTATGGCGGAACGAAGGGCATATGCCTTTGCATGACCCCGTCCCCGGGGAAGGGACACAGGAGGAGCCGGCGGGCCCGTCCGCGCCGCCACATCGATCAGATCCATTTTAAGGCGCCGGGACCAAAGCGCCTTACAGGAACCATGCCGAACACGCACCGTAGAGCAGCACTCCCGGCAGGAGCGAGCATGCGGCCTCTCCTGCTCGCGGCATCGGCCGCAATCGTCTTTGCCGTGAACGCCGCCGGGCTTTTTGCCGGGATCACGATCGTCCTCCCGCATCTGATCTACCTGCCGATCGTGCTTGCCGCCTACTGGTTCCCCCGCCGCGGCATCGTCTTCTCGCTCGCTCTCGGCCTCGGCTACCTGGCGATGGCCCTGCCGTTTGCCGGCGGTGAGCCCGGCGTGATCGTCTCGGCGCTCTCGCGGGCGGCGGTCTTCGTCGCCGTCGGTGCGGTCGTATCCTTCCTGACCCTGAGGCTCCGGGAGCAGGAGGAGCGTTACCGCGGGATCTTCAACAACTCCGAGGCGGCGACGTTCCTCATCGCACCTGACGAGACCGGGCCGCGCATCGAGGAGGCCAACTATATGGGCACCGCCCTGCTCGGCTCCCGGGAGAGAGACCTGGTCGGCGAGCCGGTGACGCGATTTTTCGAGGATCCGGGAGCCTGGGAAGAAGTCCGGGCGCGGGTTTTCCGCGATGACGCCATCTACGGCTACGAGACGAGCCTCCGCCGCACGGACGGTGCCGCCGTCCGGGTGCTCGTATCGGGCGGCCGGCTCCCCGACGGGCGGGTCATCCTCACGCTCGTGGATATCACCGCCCGGAAGAACGCGGAGGACGCTCTCCGCGAGGCGAACACCAGACTCAACATGCTCGGCCGCCTCACCCGGAACGACCTGATGGCAGCGGTATCCGGCCTCCTCGGACGGATCGGCGGCGGCATGCAGCAGTTCCGCGACCCTGTCGTCCGCCGCTACTTAGACGACCTCTGCGAGGACGCCCGGCTCGTGCAGCGCCGTGCGGAGATCACCCGCGACTACCAGGACCTCGGTCTCCGGCCGCCGGCGTGGCAGCCTCTCCAGGAGGTCGTCCGGGGGGCGGCGTCGCAACTGCCGCTCCACGAGGTATCGGTCCGAGCCTGGGTGGAGCGGGTCGAGGTCTTCGCCGACCCGATGCTTGAGAAGGTCTTCTCGAACCTGATCGAGAACGCGGTCCGCCACGGGAAGACCGTCTCGCAGGTCGTCGTCACCTACCAGCTCCGGGACGACGGGCTCGCGGTCTACGTCGAGGATGACGGCGTCGGTATCCCCGAGGCCGGGAAGGAAGAGATCTTCGCCTACGGCATCGGCGGGGGAGGCGGGCTCGGCCTCTTCCTCGTCCGCGAGATCCTCTCCATCACCGGCATGACGATCCGGGAGACCGGGATGCCCGGCGAAGGGGCGAGGTTTGTCATCCACGTGCCGCCGGACGGATACCGGATCGTGTGAGGCGAGAGCATGTTTACGAAGGTGCTTATCCCGACCGACCTTTCCGTTGCCTCGATGAGCGTGGCCCAGCGGCTCCGCGAGATCCCGGGTATCCGTGAGGTCGTCCTCTTCCACGCCCGGGTATCGGCCGGCTCCCTGCCCGGTGAAGGGGTGCTGCGCGGGGTGCAGGAGGCGCTCGCGGCACAGGGCTTCTCCGTCGAGACGGTGATCGAAGACGACGACGGGAGAGGCGTTTCGGAGAGGATACTCCGGGCCGCTGCCGGGACGGGTGCCGACCTGATCGCGATGGGCGTCAGGGACCATGGCCTGCTCTGGAACCCCTTTGCGGGGAACGTCGCGGCCGCCGTGCTCCGGGAGGCCCGGGTGCATATCCTGATCGCCCCGCAGTCGGGAGGAGGGGGGCCGCCGCTCTTTGCGCGGCTCCTGGTCCCGACCGACCTCTCGCCGCCGGCGCCGGAGATCCGCTCGATCCTGGAACGTCCTGCCGGCGACGGAGCGGCGGTGCTCCTGCACGTCGTCGAGCCCGGAAGCGCGGTGACCGGGCAGGAAGCAGGTACCCGGCTTGCTCTCCTCAAAGACGGCCTGACTCCCTCCGGTCGCGAGGTTCGCACACTGGTAAGAACCGGAGACCCGGCCCGCACCATCTGCGCCGTGGCGGACGAACTTGGTGCCTCCGCAGTCGTCATCCCGCGCATCGGGAAGCGCGACGCCCCGGGGAACGTCTCGCTCGGGAGCGTCACCGCCGCCGTCGCGGGCTGCGCAAAACAGCCGGTGCTGGTGATCTCGGCCCCAACCGACCTGCGGATAGAAGCGCGGGAGCTCAGGAGCGATGAGTTCGCATTTGCCGAGGAGATCTGGACCGATTACCACCAGTTAAAAGCGGACCGGAAGACCGATCGGATCTTCGGGGTCTTCGCGGACGGCACCCTCGTCTCCGTTGCCCGGTGCCGCCGGCATCCCGACGGCTACGAGGTCGACGGGGTCTTCACACCCGCCCGGTTCAGGGGAAAAGGGTATGCCCGGAGGGCGATGGACGCGCTCGTCGAAGCGTGCCAGCACGACACCCTGTACATGCACTCGGTCCTGAACCTCGTCGAGTTCTACGGGATGTACGGGTTCGTCTCGATACCCGAGAGCGATCTCCCGCCGACCATCCGGGCGAGGTTCGCGTTTGCCCTCGGCGAGATGGAGGGGGCAAACGTCCAGCCGATGCGCCGCGTCGCCGGGCCGTTCAGAAGAGGAGCCCGGGACGGCAAAACGCCTCAGTCGTCGTAGATTGTCGGCACTTCCGCATCGTCGTCGCAGTTGTCGGAGTACGGGAGATCAATGACAACCGCGCCGTCCTCAAGGATGTCGCCGATCTCGATAGACACCCCCGCAGGGAATTCACGCTCTTCTGTGCTGCCGTCGGGATACCTGATATAAGCCCACATGCTGTACCTCCATGAATCCATTCTTCTCTCAGGGCTCCCGGTACATCGTATCCGATGCACTCCGGAGCATGCTCCTATTCCAGTATCAGACAATAGCCCGATAAAGAGCTTCCGGTGTAAATGGCCTGAGTATATACGCCTATTCGGGAATTGTGGGGGTTATTGTGCGTGAAGGCGCACGGCGGGACGGAGAGAACGCGGTATATCCCGCACCATCGGCAGGCGGGGCGGCACCCTGCCCCCGGGTCGTTACGCAGCCGTCATCTATATCGTGACGGCGGCAAGGTAGTGATCCATGCGTATCGGGATCCTCTCCGACACACACGACAACCTCGGGGCGGTGGATGCGGCCGTGAGGCAGCTCAACAGCGAGCGGGTGGACCTGGTCCTCCACGCGGGAGATTACGTCTCGCCGTTCGTCATCCCCCGGCTCGCGAACCTGCACTCGCCCATGATCGGCGTTATGGGGAACAACGACGGCGACCACAGGCTCTTATCGGAACGGTTTGCCGAGCACGAGGCACTCAGCCTGCGCGGAGGCTTTGCCGCCGTAACCGCAGGCGGCATGACCATCGGGCTGCTGCACGGCGACGACCGTGAACTCCTGCAGGCGCTCATAGGGCAAAAGGCCTTCAACGTCGTGGTCCACGGCCACACCCACCGCGCGGAGGTCAGGGAATTCGGAGCGACGCTCGTCATCAACCCCGGAGAGGCCTGCGGTTACCTGACCGGGCAGCCGACCATCGCCGTGCTGGACACGTCGGGCCGGGACGTGGAGCTGCTCTCCCTCTGATCGGACGGGGGAGGGTCAAAAAAAGCGTCGTGCGGGTTATACCGCACTCGCGTTGCCGGCCTCTCTCTCGAGGCCCCATGCGGGAGTGCCGGCATACCCGAGTTCCGCCCTGAGTGTCGCCCCGGAGACCTCGAAGGTCGCGGGCACGTCGAAGTAGAGGTAACCCTTGAGTGTCTGATACCGGTCGAGCATCTTCCGATCGAAGGACTCTCCGAGCGATGTGAACGGGGGGGCCTCGAGAGGCGCATACGTCATCCCGTGCTGTTCGAGAACGAATGCGTCCCGTCCGGGTGTCTCGATGGTATAGAGGTCGGAGTCACCCTTGTGGCCGAGGTTGGTCGCCTTGACGGCGACGAGGAAGAATGCACGCCCCTCGTCCGCCTCGTTCATCACCATCGAGCCGTTGACGGCGGCAGTCTCGTACTTCTTCACGACCCTCGCCGAGTCCGCGAGCAGCGAGATCATGTTCTCTCCCGGCTGGTCGTCGTAGGTGTATCGTTCCCCGATACGGAGGGGCTCCGTGGGCGGTGCGGCCGTTCCGGTGCCCGTCCGGGTCCTGGACGTCTCCACCGTCAGGACGGTGGCGTCCGACGTGGAGCTCCCGGTGTCGATCGGCTGTACGGAGACGGCCTGCCGGCTGACCGTTTCAAGGTTCCCGGACGCTGTCGCCAGGTCCCTGAGAGCCACCGGAACCGCCTCTTCCTTCGTGGCAGCCGTTGAGTCGAGAAGCGTCTGGCTCGCCGTGGTGTATGCCGAGAGCGACCTGATGAACTCGTCCTTGACGGGCTGCTGGCCAGAGGAGACCTGGAGCGGCTGCACCTCGGCAAGCAGCCTGATGGAGAGCGCGTGCAGCCCGTCCGCGGCTACGGCGGCGGCGTCCGCATCCTGCATGTAGAGGGCATGGGCGTGCTCCATCGAGAGCCGCATCAGGCTGATGCCGGCGGTGTTGATCAGTCTCGCCAGCCGCTCGTCGTCGTACCCGCCTGTCCCGCCGGAGGGTGTCCCGGCCAGGGGAGCCGGATCGACAGGTTCGCTGCCGGTCTCCGGATCGGCGGGGGTCACCGTCTCCATTCCGGTGGGAAGGTCGGGAGACCCGGTATCCAGGGGGGCCGCGGGTGCATCGGAGATCTCCTCCTCGTCCGGGAGTGCCGGGGAGCCGGATGGTCCGGATCCGTTTCCGGGTGCCGTCAGGTTGCTGAACGGGGAGAGAAACAGCTCCCCTGACTCCAGCACCTGAAGCCCCTGGCCGGAACCGGCAACGGCCGGTACGGAGAGGAGGAATCCCGCGCAGGCGGCAATCCCTAAGAAAATCAGAGCGTTTGCATGGTGCTTGCTCATGCGCATTTTTCTTTTGATTAATATATATAAACATTATTATATTTTCTGTTTGGAAAAAGGGCCCCGGAGAGGAAACTGTTTCCGCTGCAGGCTGATGCCCGTCTGTCGTGGGCTTGCGAGAATGGACCGTTTGAAGCGGCCCGAGCGCGGCAGAATACCTGTAGTGCGTCTTCAAGAGATCCTTTTGCACCTTTAGTCACAGGAGGTATTCACGGGGGGATTGCTATTAGCCTGCACTACGAGGGCTGTGTCGGTCATATAGGATCCGCACCGCCCTTTTTTGGTTGATAGTTATCTCTATGGGGTGTCTTATCGATCCAATCCCTGTTTTTGCCGGTTCACTCAGCAATAATTGTAGCATGCAGAGCAGGCATGCACCAGCCGACTTCCCGCAGTCACTCCTCCCGAACGGTTTTACCGACGCTTTCCGTGATTGGAGTTTTGTTGCGGTGAAACCGGGCAAAGAACAATATGCGGCTCGAAAATGACGCGGCCGCGAATGCTACAAAAGCGACTTCTACGACTTCAAACGTCGTGCCTATGGGAAAGAGCAGTGTGGCGGCTATAGCGATGTAGAGGAAGCTCCCGAAGTATTTGCCCACGGGGTCTATGATTTGCACACGATGCAGACTCGTCAACACGAACTGGGCATAGGAGAACAGGATCAGGATTAAAACCCAGGCCGGGTAGAGGCCGTGCGCATAGAATAGTGCGAAGGAGCCCATTATCAGGGCGAAGTCGGCTGCTGAGTCGAAAAACGTGCCCATTTTGCAGGCTACGCCGAGTCTCCTCGCCAGATAGCCATCCGCAAGGTCGGTTGCGCACAAGAAGAGAAAGAACGGAAGACTCAGCAGAGAGTTCTGGCTCATCAGAAATAACAGAAGGGGGAGGGCGGCAATGCGGACTGCCGAGACGGTGCTGGGGATAGCTGCGTATTTTCGCATCTTTTCCACGCTCACAGCAGAACGCTGCTTGCGGCCGGGTAAGGTTTGTCGGTGATGTTTCCGCCTCTGAAGATCGTAGTGACTCCGTAGACTGTGCTGTTTCCGCTCTGGATGATGTTTCGCATGGCCTGTCGGTAGTTGAGCGGATCAATGCCGCCGCCCGCGGTTACTATGGCGGTTTTTGCTCTATCCCGGTTACCGGCACGGTGAATGTAGTTGGCTGGCGTGGGGTTGAAGTCATATCCGGGCCATGTCGGCAGCCGGTGATTGGTACTTTATCGACTTACAGAGTTATTTCTACCCACCAGCCTTCGGATGCCTGATTGTTCAGATACGCAGGCAACGTCGCGCGTAAAGGAAATTAATCCGGGGCGGTAAATATAGCTACTGGCTCAACATCTCTGAAGCGTACCCGGGACCCCGGGCTTGTCTTTACTCTTTTCTCCCGATAACCTCTCTTCGCTGCTATTTCTGGAACGCCCTTGCAATCGCGGTTGTGAGATGCTCATAACTCACGATGAATGACGCCGGGACCTTTCGCCTGGTCGATCGCCATGCTCGCAGCGTATCTCGGAGCACTGAAGACGTTTCAGTTCATGGACACGGTGCAACGATGAGCACGGCTCCGGCGATGAGGAGAGATGTTATGGAGCACTACCGGTAATGACGGAAGGTTCTTGCTGTCAGGGCGACGGTAAACAGGGATTTTGCCCGCACAGGACAGAGTAAGCCCGCCGGGGGAAATCTATATGTACTCGTACAGGTTACCGGGATAAGAGGATGCCTGATGGAGATCGTGAAGATCCCGAGTATGGATAAAGCAGAGTACGATAAACTCATCGCAGAGAGTTTTCTCAGCCGTATTGCGTTCCAGGGCGGTAAATACCCGTATATCGCCCCGTTCCTGTATGTCTTCGACGGGAAGTTCCTCTACTTCCTCGCGACCAAGTACGGCAGGAAGAACGACCTCTTCCGGCAGCACCCCTATGTCTCGGTCGAGATCGAGAAGTACTCGAGCGATATGTCCTGTTACACCTTCGTGACGATGCAGGGCTACCTGGTGCAGCTTGAGGACGCCATCGAGAAGAAACTCATCCGGGAGAAGTTCGTGAGCATGATCCGGGCGCACAACCTCTCGCAGAATATCCTTGCCGCGCTCGGCCACAAGCCCGAGGAGCCGCTTGAGGCCATCGCTTCCGAAGAGCGCTCGAATATCTGGAAGCTTACCGGCGTGACGGACATCGTTGCGTTGAAGAATTTATAATTCCTTTTTGCCGGGGTCCCGCCGGGGCGGAACCATTATGGTTCCGGCGGGTGTGGCAGACCCATGGCACCCGGACCACGCCTGACGCTCGTCGCTCTTCTCGTCGCTCTCCTCGGCGTAATCCCCGCTCTCGCCCACGTCCCCCTCTTCCCTCAGGACGGCTCCTCGCCGGAGTCGGCGATCGTCATCGAGGACCCGGCAAAGTCCTGGGCGATCTACGGCTCGCTGCCCGAAGGCCCCGCTGTCCGGTACTATCGGTTCCAGGTGGAGGAGGGGGAGCGGATATATGCGACCCTCCAGGTCTCCCGGGCCGGAGAGTTCGTCCCCGGCATGGTGCTCGCGGGGCCGCTCATCGAGACCTCCGGCCCCGTCCCGCCCTACGTCGCTGTCCCGGAGGGCGCCGGCGCCACGGCGGTTCCGGGGAGCCTTCCGGAAGAGGCGGAGTATGAACCGTTCACGCCGTCGAGACTCTACCCGGTCGCCCGGATCGATACGACGGCACCCGCGGCCGGCGACTACACCCTCGCGGTCTACACGGCCGGGCCGGGTGGGAACTATACTCTCGCGCTCGGCTTTGTGGAGTCGTACACCCTTACGGAGTGGATACGCGTCCCGGTCGACCTCGTCCGCATCCACCGCCACGAAGGGCAGTCCTACCTCCTGATCTTCGCCCCGATGATCGCCGTCATCGCCGTGGGAGCCTGGCTGATCTTCCGTCGGCGCGGGGACCTCTCCCTCTTTGCGCTCTCCGGAGCGGCCGCGGGTCTCCTCTTCATCGGGGGCGGCGCCATGACTCTCTCGCAGACGGTTATCGCGGCCATGGGGACGGCCCCCGGTGCCGCCGTCATCCTGACCCTCGCCTTCGCGCTCGCCCCCATTCTCCTCGGCGTCCTCTCACTCCGGGTTGCCCTCCACGAACGGGTCGGAGCGTGGGAGCGGGTCGCCATGGCGGTGCTCGGCATCCTCGGCCTCGCCGTCTGGGCGGGGCTCGTGGTCGGCCCCCTGCTCGCCTTCGCCGCCGCCCTCATGCCGGCGGGCCGCGGCATCACTCGATGAGCGGCTCAAGCGTCGTCCTGGCCGCGTCCACCAGGGCGGCGAGCCCTTCCGGCGTGGCGGTGCCCCGCTCCATCCAGCGGATGATACCACGGCCGTCGAGGAGGTAGATGTGGGCGAGCGACGGGTCGCCGATCGCGTACGCCCGCCGGCACTGTTCGATATCCCCGGGTATGGTCAGCACCATATCGTGCTGCGCCGGGGGAACGCCGCCGCGCAGCCCCCGGCCGATGCTCTCGGCAAGGGACCTGCCGACAAGGCTGTCGCCGACGACCGCCACGAGGTAGGTCTTCACCCGGGATTCTTCGGTGAACGCCCCGGCAAAGGGCCCGCGCCCTGGCTCCGTTATCGGCCCTGCGGATTCGAGGAAGACGAGGACGATGAGCGAGATCTCCCCCTCCGCGTCGTCGGGGAGGGTGACGACCCGGCCGGTGAGCGACGTGGCGAGGAGGGTGGGGAACGTCCTCCCGAGCGCTGCGGGCACCGTCTCCGTGGTTGCTGCCGTTCTGTGCATGGCCTGCGGGTGGCGGGCACTCCTGATAAATCCTCTCCCCGGCACCTGGCGGCCGGAAGAGAGCCCGCGGATCGGGCCGGAGGGGCGTTCCGTCAGGAACTATACCTATGAGCCGCAATATCCTCTTCCGGAAGTTTATGATCAGGATCGGAGACGGATGGGAGGAACTCGCCGCGACGCTCGCGACGGGCGAGGGTCCGGAGCGGGTGTATGTCGTCGGGCGGACGGACTGCGGGAAGACGACGCTCTGCCGCTACCTCGTTGAAGCGGCCGCAGCCCAGGTGCGGACCGCGTACGTCGACTGCGACACCGGGCAGTCCCGGCTCGGCCCGCCGACGACCGAGGGGATGGTCCTCTATCCCGGCGCGCCGGAGCCGCCCGGCCGGCCTTATCTCCGGTTCGTCGGCTCGACCTCGCCGGGAGGCCACTTCGTCCAGACGCTGACGGGGGCAAAACGCCTCGTCGAGATGGCTGCCGAGCTCGGGGCCCGCGTGGTCGTCATCGATTCGCCCGGTCTCGTCGCCGGCGGGGTGGGCACCGAGTTCCAGGTCCAGATGATCGACCTGCTCCGTCCCACGCGGATCGTCGCTCTCCAGCGAGGGCGGGAACTGGAGCGGATCCTTGCGAACTTCGCCCGGCACTCCGGGATCACGACTCACCGCCTCCCCGTATCCCCTGCGGCCGTCTCCCGGCCCCCTCTCGGACGGCGGCGCTACCGCGAAGAGCGTTTTCTGGCCTATTTTGCCGGTACAACCCCGCAGGAGGTCGTGCTTGAGGGGCTCGGCCTCCAGGGCCGGGTCCCCGACCTGAGAGCCCCCCGCGGGGTCGGGGGGAGGCTCGTCTCCTTCAACGACCCGGAGAACTTCAGCCTCGCCCTCGCCCTCGTCCGGGAGATGCACCCCGGAGGTCGCCTGATCGAAGTTCTGGCCCCGGCCTTCGACCATGCCGCCGCCGCATCGGTCCGGTTCGGCTCGCTCTCGCTCGACCTCGACGCGGAACCCGGCTCGATGGAGTCCTTCCGGCCCTGAGCCACCCTTATACCGGGAGGAGCGAGAGGAAGAGGACGTAGACGGCGGTCTGGGCGACGGTGAGCGGGACGCCGATCCGGGCAAACTCCCCGAACGTCAGCGTCTCCCCCTCCTTCTCCGCGCCCTGGATGATGATGACGTTGCTCGCCGCGCCGAGGATCAGCATGTTCCCGGCGATGGTGCTGCCGGCCGCAAGCGCCATCATCCCGACCGTGGAGGCGCCGAGGTGCTCGAGGACCGGGAGGGAGAGGGCGACGAAGGGGACGTTCGAGACGAACTGGGAGACGACGACGCTCACTACGGCGATGACCGGTACGGCGGCAAGATCGAGCGAACTTCCCTCGATAAGCGGCTGGAAGAATCCCGACTGCCAGACGCTTGCCATGAGGACGAAGAGCCCGGCGAAGAAGGCCAGCGTCGGCCAGTCGATCCGGCGGACGAGCTCAAAGCGCCGCCCGCTCCCGGCAAGGACGGGTATGGCCGCAATGACCGCGATCCAGGTCAGCCTGATCTCGATATCCGGGATGAAAACGGCCGCGGCGACCTTGACGCCGATCAGGAGGACGAGCAGGACGAGCGAGAGACGGGCGAGGGCCGCGAGGGCGGGATCGCAGATCTCCTCGTTACGGTGGACCAGCGGGGCCGCGTGGAACTCTCCCGGGAACGCCCGGCAGAGGAAGGCGTAGGCGAGCAGGAGCGAGATCGCCGTCGGGACGGCGAGGTAGAGAGGGAACGTGACGAACGGGTTCTCGATCCCGTCCGAGAGCGCGATGAGGAGGTTCTGCGGGTTCCCGATGGGGCTTGCGGTGCTCCCCGTCGTGACGGCGAACGCGAGTGCGAGCAGGAGGAGTTTTGGGGAGATGCCGTGCCGGCGGGCGAAGTAGAGCATCAGCGGGGTGCCGACGACCGCGAGCGTGTCGTTCATCAGGAGCGCCGAGAGCACGCCGGCGCCGACGAGGATGAGGAGGACGAGGCTTTTCACCGACTCCGCCCGCGCGAAGAGGCGGTAGGAGAGGTGGTAGAGGTAGCCGCTCGCTGCGAGCGCCTCCCCGATCACGAACATGAAGAAGAGGAAGAGCATCACGTCGAGGTTGATCGACGCGAGCGCATCCTGTGGCGTGATCGCCCCGGCCGCGAGGACCGCGCCGGCCCCTAGAAGCATCACCTGCCAGATCCGGAAGTTAATGCCCCCGATCCTCCGGACGGCGATCAGGAAGAAGACGACGGTGAGGACGACGATCGGGACGAGGCTGCTCACGGTATCACCGGCAGAAGGGATATCCTGATCGAGGTTTTGCTCTCCGCCCGAAAAAAGGGATCACCGGGAGGCTTTTTGCCCCTTCAGGCTTCCTGCCCGACGATATGGTTGATGACGTTTTCGCAGATGTCCCCGGAGTACTCTCCGATCCGCCGGATGCTGTCTGCGATCTGCCCCACGGGGATCGCCGCCACCGCCTCGGATTGGAGCGCACGGGTGTTGATCTCGCGGGTCCTCTCCTCGAGGTCGCGCACCTTCTGGAGCGTCGCGTTCGCCTTCTTGAGATCGCCCGTGTGGAACGCCTCCATGCTCCACGTGAAGATCTCGAGGGAGAGCGTGCTCGCAGCATCGATGAGATCGAGCGTCTCCGGATCGGGGTCGAATTCTATCAGGATGAGAGCGTTGTATGCCACCCGGGTGGCATGGTCGGCTATCCGCTCGATGATCCTGCTCACCTGGAAGTAGTATGCCGCCTGGTTCACCGGGATGCCCATCCGGCGCGAGAGCGTGGTATCGGTCAGGATAAGGTTGTCCTGCCGCGCGACGAGCCAGTGCAGCCGGTCCACCTCCGTATCCCGGTCGATGACGCTCCGGGCAAGGGCCGCATCGCGCCCCCTCACCGCGGCCACCGCGTCCTGCTGCATCCCCCGTGCCAGAACGTGCATCCTCTTGATGGTGTTCTCAAACGGCATCTCTGCGGGGTTGAGGAGATCCTTGATCGTTATCGAGGAGTCCGTCTCGCCGACAACCTCCTGGCCTATCGCCATCTGCGTGAACTCCCTGACGAGCTGCAGGACGAACGGCGGCAGCCGGCCTTTCGACTCGATACGGATAGCCGTAAACCCGGTGATGTACGCACCGACGAGGAGGCGGAGCAGGTAGGTGCGGTCCGTCGTGGCGCCGACCTCAAAGACCCTGGTCCGGCGGACCGCCTCCCCGTCGATCTTCGGGGTGATCAGGAGCGAGCCGTCGGGCTGGACGATCAGTCCTACCGGGTCGTTCTTCTGGATGTTTGCCGATTTTATCCACTGTTTGGGCAGGGATACGATGTACGACGAGCCGCCGGTTATCTGAACCTTTCTGATCTCCATGGGTCGGTACGCGTTGGTGCCGTGACGATATATATGTTCGGGGCAGTATATACCGCCCTATCTTTTATGGTGATTACATATACCGGTATAGTCTCCTTCGGAAATGCCTATCCTGCCGGCAGACCCAGACAACAGGTATTGCCCGGTTGCCGGAAGACGGCAGGGAGTTCGGTCCGTTACCATGAACAGAGGAGACAACGATCCTATCATGCCCCTCCCTTCAGGCGGCAGTATGCCACTCCACGCGGAGGGGGAGACCGGGTTCTATGACCCGGCCGCCTTCACCCGCCCCGGGGTCGTGCGGGTGCCCGAAGATCTGCCCGCCCCGCGGATACCTCTCTCCCTCCCGGTGAAGGTCCGGCGGATCCGCGAGGGAGCCGCAAGAACGCTTCTCTTCTGCACGGCGGTCTCTGCCGTCGTCGCCGTCTTCTTCATCTTCCTCTTCCTCGCCATGAACGGCTACCCGATCTTCGAGCAGGCCGGGGCATGGCACTTCCTTGCCGGCGACGTCTGGAACCCGACAGGAATGACGCCGTCTTACGGCATCTTCCCCCTGATCGCCGGCACCCTTCTCGTCACGCTCGGTGCGATGGCGCTCGCCGTCCCGTTCGGGATCGCGGTCGCCGTCTTCATCGCCGAGCTCGCGCCGCCACGGGTCCGCGCGGTCGTGAAGCCCGCCGTCGAACTTCTTGCCGGGATCCCTTCGGTGGTCTACGGTTTCTTCGGTCTCATCATCCTGACCGACTGGATCCGCGTCTCCTTCGACGTCGCGTCCGGCGAGACCTGGCTTGCCGGCTCCATCCTGCTCGGCATCATGGCGCTCCCCACGATCGTCAGCGTCTCGGAGGATGCGATCAGCGCCGTCGCTCAGACGTACCGGGAGGGGTCGCTCGCCCTCGGCGCGACGCACTGGCAGACGATCGCAGGGGTCGTGGTCCCGGGCGCGCTCTCCGGCATCACTGCCGCGATCATCCTCGGGATGGGACGGGCGATCGGCGAGACGATGGCGGTGATCATGGTGACGGGCAACGCGGGCGTTCTCCCCGATCCCCTCTGGAACGTCCTCTCCCCGGTCCGGACGCTCACCGGGACGCTGGGTATCGAGATGGGCGAGGTCGCCGTCGGCAGCTCCCACTACCACGCGCTCTTCGGGGTCGCAGTCGTCCTTCTCGCGATCACCCTCGGGGTCAACCTCCTCGCGAGACAGATCCTCGCGCGGGTCGGCGAGCGGCATACGGCGACCGCGGCCTGCGGGGTCCGGAGGGGGAGGCGCAACGTGGCCGGACCTTATGCCTATGCGGTCGCCGGCACCGTCGCGCTCATCCTCCTTGCAGCGGCTACAGGCGTCCTGGTTGCCGCCGTCGTCGCCGTGCTGCTTCTCGTCGCGGCATACGTCCGGCGCAGGATCTCCCCCAGGACCGGGCAGAAGATCGCGTTCGGGCTCCTGTATTCTGCCGCGGGCGTCGTCCTCTTCGTGCTCGGGGTGATCCTCTTCGATATCGTCTACAACGGCATACCGGCGATCTCCTGGGAGTTCCTGACCGCCCCGCCGAGCAACCTCGGCCGGGCGGGCGGCATAGGACCTGCGATCGTCGGGACGCTCTACCTGGTCGGGGGCGCCATCCTCTTTGCTCTCCCCGTCGGCATCGGTGCAGCGATCTACCTCCAGGAGTACATCCGGGAGGGGCGCATCACCAGGATCATCAGGGCGGGCGTCGACCTCCTCGGCGGCACGCCGTCCATCGTCTTCGGCCTCTTCGGGTTCGCGTTCCTGGTGCTCTACCTGAACCTCGGAGTGTCGCTGCTCGCCGGCCAGATCACGCTGGGGCTGATGGTCCTCCCCACCATCATCCGGACGACCGAAGAGGCACTAAGAAGCGTTCCCGGCGGTATCCGGGAGGGGAGCCTCGCCCTCGGCGCGACGCCCTGGCAGACCATCCGGCGGGTCGTCCTCCCGCCGGCGGTGCCGGGAATCCTGACCGGCACCATCCTCAGTATAGGGCGGGCTGCAGGAGAGACCGCGCCGATCCTCTTCACTGCGGTCGTCTTCTCGCAGCGGTTCCTCCCCACGTCGGTGATGGAACCGGTGATGGCGCTCCCCTACCACCTCTTCATCCTGGCGACGAGCGTTCCCGGGGCGCGGGAGAACCAGTACGGGACGGCGCTGGTCCTTCTCACGCTGGTGGCGGCCGTCTACCTGGTCGCGATCGTCGTCCGGAACCGTTGTCAGCAATCTATCCGGTGGTGACCACATGCAGAACGAGAACAGTATCCTTACGACAGAACACCTGAACCTCCACTACGGTGAGAGTCATGCTCTCCGCGACGTATCCGTCTCCATCCCGCGAAACCGGGTCACCGCCCTGATCGGGCCGTCGGGGTGCGGAAAATCGACCCTCCTGCGCTGCTTCAACCGGCTCAACGATCTCGTCGAGGGCGCCAGGATCGACGGCAGAATCCTCTTTGAGGGGGGGGATATTCACGCCCCCGACTGCGACGTCGTGGACCTGAGGAAGAGGATCGGGATGGTCTTCCAGAAGCCGAACCCCTTCCCGTCGTCCATATACGACAACGTCGCCTACGGGCCCCGCGTCCACGGCATCCGCGACAAAAAGAGACTGGACGAGACCGTGAGAGAGAGCCTCGAGAGCGCCGCGCTCTGGGACGAGGTGGCCGACCGGCTCCACGGGTCCGCGATGGGCCTCTCCGGGGGACAGCAGCAAAGGCTCTGCATCGCGCGGACACTTGCGGTCGGGCCGGAGATCATCCTCATGGACGAGCCCTGCTCCGCGCTCGACCCCATCGCCACGGCAAAGATCGAGGACCTCGTCAACGACCTCAAGGACCGCTACACGGTCGTCATGGTGACCCACAACATGCAGCAGGCGGCCCGGGTCAGCGACGTTGTGGGGTTCATGTATCTTGGGAGACTCGTGGAGTTCGGACCGACCGGTCGGATCTTCGAGAGCCCGCAGGAGGAACTGACCAACAACTACGTGACCGGACGTTTCGGGTAGAAGGTAATATGGCTGACAAATTTCACGAAGAACTCAAAGACCTCAAGAACCTCGTTCTCGAACAGGGGGCCTTTGCGTACGGCATGCTTGCGGATTCCATAATCGCCCTGCAGAACCGCGACCCCGAACTTGCCGGGCAGGTGTACGAACGAAAGACGGAACTCGCCGACCGGAGTCACGCCATCGAAGAGGCGGCGCTCCGCCTCATCGCCCTTTACCAGCCCATGGCACGCGATCTCCGCGCTATCGTCTGCGCGCTCCGGATGAACTTCGCACTCTATCGTATCGGCCGGTACGGGAAGGATGTCGCACAACTCGTGGACGTACTCCCGGCAAATCCCCCTCCCGCGAACTTGATGAGCCTGCCGCACATGGCCGACCTGGTCTGCGGCATGGTCGACGACGCCCTCAGGGCCTACCGATCCGAGGATGTCGGGCTTATCGTGGGCATGTCGGACCGGGACGACGTCGTGGACAACCTCAGGTACACAATCTTTCGCGAGAGCATCACGCACATGATGGAAGACCCGCAGAAGATCACCCGGTGCATCGACTACGTGATGATCGCCCGTTACCTGGAGCGTTGTGCCGATCACGCCTGCGACATCGCCGGACAGGTCTGCTACATGGTCACCGGGAGAAGGGTGGACGTGAAGTGATGGGGCGGCCGGGCCGCTATATCCACATGAACGTCGTGAGCCAGAGGAGCAGGGCGAAGAGGATTATGGTCGTTACGACCGACCATTTCCGGTACCGCCGTGCGACTGCCTTTTCGTGCGGGCGCCGCGGTTCTATCTTCAGCAGGGCCACGGCGACCAGTGCCCCCGCCATCAGCCCGACGATCTGCCCGATCACCAGCAGCGCTGAAGAGAAGAGCTGGATGGGATCGAGTATCTGGATGAACCCGGCCACCACGGTCGGCGGGATGATGGCGGCAGCGATGGCGACGCCGGCAATCACCTCCGTCGTGCCCTTGTTGAACGCCACTGCCGCCGCGAAGCCGAGAAGCACAGCCATCAGCGTGTAGATGGGATTCAACACGAGGCGCGTGGTGATCTCGTCGGTCGGTCCGAGCGGCATGACGAGACTGATCAGGAAGGTGGCGACGGCGGCAAGGACGAAGACGCCGAGAAGCAGCGCCGCCAGCACGCCGATGCAACGCAGGGCGTCCTGGATCATGCCCAGAGCGGCGTAAACGGCGAACCCGTAGATCGGGCCCATGATCGGGGAGAGGAGCATCGCCCCGATGATGATCGTCTCGTTGTCAAGCAGCAGCCCGGAGAGGGCGATCAGCCCGGCGATGGACGTCAACGCCAGTTTGTCGAGGTCGAGGGTTTCGTATCCTTTTATGGTGTCGAGCAGCTTCTCGACCGGCGTCGTCTCCTCCTGCCCGTCGACATCCTTCTCGAAGCGTTCGAGAAGCGAGGAGACGACGAAGTCCGGAGACGAGACCTCTATCATGTTCTCGGGATGCTCGAGGTCCAGTTTGTCGCGAATCTTCTCGATCAGGTTGTCGAGGTTCTCCTCGGGTGTGTAGGTGGTGATCTCGTAGACGTCCTGCACGAGGGATATCGTGTAGCGGAGACCTTCGAGAGCGTTCTCTACATCCCGGCGCCCGTCTTCCCGTACGTGTACGACGACCTTCTTCATGATCCGCGCAGGTGCCTGCTGCCGGTCCCGGCGACTGAAGATCCCGGTCCGTTTTTTAACGGGGTTCGCTCCGGAGTAACGTGCCATAAGCCAGCGGGAGCGAGGCTCCGCAACACGGCGGTATGGGGGAGGAGATGGTCGTGGTCCCGGCCACGGGGGTGTAATGCGGCAGGTGAAATTAAACTATCCCGGGCGCGCAGGGGAGCAGGACGATCCGGGATCGGCCGGCCCTCATGGAGACGAGGTTGCGGAGGACTGTCGCGGTCCCGGACAGCAGTGGGCCAGCAGTGGGCGGGAACGCATCTTGCCTGGAAATGGTTGCCGGGGATAGGCCTGCCTGTCCGGGAGGGTCGAGAGAGTGAGCGAACCGGAGGTCGGTCCCGGAGAGGATACTGTTGGAGATCGGAACTACGGGGGTTACCGGAAGAAATGCGGTTTAGAGAGAAGAGGATGCACAAAAAGACGACGTCAAGGGGGGAAGTGTCTTGTGCGGATCCAAATCTCTCTAGGTCTACTTGGTCTGTAGGGGCATATAATAATTTCCCTTTTTAAAAAGGGGAAAATAAAGGTTTTGACCGGTTGCCCGGGCATTTGCGGTTTACCGTGGTAAAGCCGCCTCAGCTCTTGCCGCTCGCGGCTCGGGCCCCTCTACGACCGGGTTGTCCGGATACGCCGACCACTCGGTGAACGAGCCCTCGTAGAGCCGGACATTGGGGTAGAGATAGAGCCATTTCAAGAGGACGAACTCGTTCGTGGCCTCCCGGCCGGTCCCGCAGGTGCAGATGACCGTCCGGGTCCGGTCGACGCCGTGCTCCTCGAGCATGATATCGAGGTCTGCATTCGGCTTGAGCAGCGCCGGGTTCCCATCGTCCATCAGGCTCCTCCAGGGCAGGCTGATGGCACCGGGGATGTGCCCCCTCATCCGCCAGGGACCCTGTCCTTCATAAACCTTCGCCGGTCGCGCATCGAGCACGACTACATCGTCGTTGTCCTTGATCCGCCGGAACTCGTCGTACCTGATAGCATACTCCTCGCGAGGCTCGGCAGTGAACGAGGACGGTTCGACATCGGGGAACTCCTGCGAGAGTTCCCCGCCCGCACTCTTCCAGTGATCGATCCCGCCGTCGAGGATGTACACCATATTGTGGCCGTACTTCGCGAGCGAGTAGGCCATCATCGTCTGTCCGAGCCCTTCGCCCCTTCCGGAGAACGCGCCCTTCCCGGTGTAGACGACGACCGGCGAGTCCGCCTCGATTCCCGCGCGCCGGAAAGACTCCTGGATGCAGCCGGTCGGACTGTAGGATGTCGGAAAACCGCGGTTGGAGACCCGCAGGATTCCCTCTGTCAGGTAAACGGCGCCGGGGATGTGCTCCTGGATGTAGTCGTGCACGTCCGGCTGGACGTCGACGATCCTCAGGTCGGTGTCGTTTATGTGGTCGGCAAGCCAGTCCGCGGTCACCAGTTTGACCTTTCCGTCCCCGCGGGGGTAGGGAACATTCTGCCGGTCGCTCATCGCCTGCAGGCGCTCCATGCCGCCGGAGGTAAACATCTTCTCTTCCATTCTCATCACCCCATACGTGGTATTCTCACCGGATGCCGGTGAGCGTGGCCTCACTGCGGGCCTGAGACCACATATACCTTGTGCAGGATCTGGTGAGGGCTGCCGGGGTCCGATGGTGGGGAGTGGTGCGCGCCCGGGGATGCGCCTGCCCGGGAAGGCGCGTCTCTGGGAGGGTGGTGGGCCCTGGTGTCGCCGATATCAATGCTTTGCTGGAATGTTTGAAGCAGTCCGCCCGAAGATCAAACCATTGACTTCCCTTGCACCTTCGGTGCTCAAACTCCGGACGGAACGTCCGGAGCTTTTCGCGGCTTCGCGGCTTCGCGTGAGGTTCTATCGCTATCCGCACCGATTATCTCACGCGAAGCCGCGAAGAACGCGAAGTCCGAGCGTAAGCGAGGTTGAGAAGCCCCCAGGCTTCGAAGGACGACGTTCCCTCAGGAACGGAGTTCGAACACCGCAGGTGTGAAGCGTGAACGAAGTGAGCGTGAGCACCGTCAGGTGCGAAGGGCGGCTTCCCCGCCATCGGTCACGCGGCCTCCGGCAGAGGGGCGGTAACGTGAAGAGCGGCCGCCCCCTCACTCCCCGGCCACTTCCGGCCCCAGGTCGATCCCCTCCCCCGACGCGAGGATCCTGACCTTGATCGACGTCGTCCGCTCGATGGCCCGTTTGAAGTTCTCCAGGTCCTGGCAGATGGCCGGGAACGTATCGTAATGCATCGGGATCACCAGCCGCGCGCCGACGTACCTGGCCGCGATCATCGCCTCCTCGGGCCCCATCGTGAAGCGCCCCCCGACGGGGAGGAGGGCCACGTCCGGTCGGTAGAGGTCGCGGATAAGTTGCATATCGGAGAAGAGCGCCGTATCGCCGGCATGGTAGACGGTGACGCCGTCCATTGCGATGACGAACCCCGCGGCGACGCCGCCGTAAAAGCCCATCCCCTCGTCCTCCAGCCACGACGAGTGGAGCGCGGGCGTCATCGTGAACCGGACGCCGTTTACGGTGATGCTGCCCCCGAGGTTCATCGATTCGGCAGGAACGCCCTTTGCTTTCAGGTACTTCGCCACCTCGTTGTTCGCGACCGTCTTCTTCTTGAGCTGCGCCGTAATGCCCATGTGGTCCGCGTGGGCGTGCGTCACGGCGACGATATCGGGTTCCACGGAGAGGGAGCCCTCCGGGATGAAGGGGTCGATCAGGATCTTCTGCGACCCTTCAAGCGAGAAACATGCGTGGCCAAGCCAGGTCAACCTCATGGAGAAGAGATCGATCTATCCACTAAAAAATGTTCAGGAGAAAAAGCAGAGGGTGGACCGGGAGTTTAGAACTCCCCCATATCGATCGCTTCGGTGATGTCGATGGCCTCGGAGAGGCCGTCGTTCGCGACACCGCGCGTCATCTGTTCGGAGAGATCGCGGTCCTCCATCACGTCCCGGATCCGCTCCAGGTATGGGTCGAGAGTGGTGTCCCTCTCCTGCTCGATCACATGGCGGTACTCACGAAGTGTGGAGGGGCTCACGTCGAGTTCCTCGCTGATCTCCTTCATGGTCTTCCCCGAATCAAGAAGTTCCGACATCGTCTCGCGATCGAACGGCATCTTGAAGTCGAGTTCCCTGAAGAGTTTGAGGCGGACCCGCGCACGTGCCACGGTCTTGCTCAGCTTCTCATCGCCGAGCGCCCTCGCAATCTCCGTATCGTTCTTGCCGTCGTAGTACGCGACCACGAGTTTTGCGAGCTGCCTTGGAGCGAGTTTGGTCTTGAAGTATCCCTGATCGAGGACTTCGCGCATGATCAGGGCAATCTCGCGCTCGACGGCGTCGCGATCCCGGAGCGTACCGTGAACCTTCCTCATCGGCTCAACGATCGTCTTCTTGTTCGTGATGGTCGTGAACAGCTCGAGGAGCTGCTGCTTGCGGGTATCTTCTGCCATGTCCGTGTCTCTCTGTCTGCGTTCCACCGCCTGACTCTGAAGGTCACCCATGATGACCTCGTATATATATAACTATCCCCCAACCGGGGCGTAACGCTCCCTACATTACAACTTTTAACATTTAAATCTTGCCATATAATCCGTCAAAAGAGCGTGATCTTTTCCGCGGATGTAACCATCTCTTCCTGAATGCCGTCGACCCTGGAAGAAAAATGCCCTTCTTCGTGCCTGTTTTACAAAGAATTGTGATCTCGTGCGAGCGAAGAACCATTCTTTATTAGCACCGCCGCTCAAGTGTACTGCAGCACTATGGCCGAGACGAGCGATATTTACGAGAAAGTCATGGAAGTGGCCAGAAGACGCGGTTTTGTCTGGCCCTCATCCGAGATCTACGGGTCGATCGCCGGTTTCATCGATTACGGTCCGCTCGGAGCGATGATGAAGAGGAACGTCGAGAACCTCTGGCGCTCCTTCTACGTCTTCCAGGAAGGCTACTACGAGATCGAATGTCCCACCGTCGGAACCGAAGCAATCTTTATCGCATCCGGTCATGTGAAAGAGTTTGCCGACAAGATGGTGCAGTGCCCGCACTGCGGGGAGTACCTCCGCGCCGACCATATCGCGGCGGAGAACGGCATCGAGAACGCGGGCACGCTCCCGGCCGCGGCGCTCCAGGCAGTGCTCTATGAACTGCCCTGCCCCGCATGCAAGGAGCGCCTGGGCGAGGCGGGCGTCTTTGCGTTCAACCTGATGTTCGAGACCACCATCGGACCCGGGTCGCAACGGAGGGGTTACCTGCGCCCCGAGACCGCCCAGGGCATCTTCACCGACTTTGCCCGGCTCCTGCGCTTCTACCGCGATAAGCTCCCCTTCGGCGCCGTCCAGATCGGGAAGTCCTACCGGAACGAGATCTCCCCCCGCCAGGGCATGATCCGGCTGCGGGAGTTCTCCCAGGCGGAGGCCGAGATATTCGTCCACCCCAACGAGAAGGACCACCCCGCGTTTCACCGCTACGCGGACTACCTGGTGCCCCTCCTCACCATCGCGCGGCAGTTCGATGAACAGGAACCGGCCCCGATCACGATGCGCGCCGCCGTCGACGAGGGGCTGGTCGCAAACGAGTACGTCGCCTACTACATCGCGCTCACGCACCAGATCCTGACCTCCATCGGCGTCAACCCGGGAAAACTCCGGTTCCGCCAGCACCTGATCGACGAGCGGGCGCACTACGCTGCCGACTGCTGGGACGCCGAGGTCTACTCCGACCGCTTCGGCTGGGTGGAGATCGTCGGCATCGCCGACCGGACCAACTACGACCTGCGCTCGCACTCCGGGCAGTCCGGCACCTCGATGACGGTCTTCATGCCCTACGACGAGCCGAAGAAGGTCACGAAGAAGCGGATCACCGCCGACATGGGCGTGCTCGGCCCCCGCTACCGCGGCAAGGCGAAGGCGATCGCAGATGCTCTCGCTGCATCCGAGCCGGGTGACGACGGCGCGCACGTCACCGTCGACGGCGAGGAGTTCTTCATCCCCGGCGACCTCTACCAGGTCCGCGAGGAGGAGGTTGAGGTCCGCGGCGAAGAGGTGATGCCCCACGTCATCGAGCCGTCGTACGGCATCGACCGGATGATCTACGTCGCGCTCGAGCACAGCTACGCCGAAGAGGAGGTCGAGGGAGAGATCCGGAAGGTGCTCCGGCTCCCGCCGGCGGTCGCACCGGTCCAGGTCGCCGTCTTCCCCCTGATGAACCGCGACGGCCTCGACACCATCGCGCAGACGATCACGGACCGGCTCGTGCAGTGCCGCATCCTCGCCCAGTACGACGACTCCGGGGCCATCGGCCGGCGTTACCGGAGGCAGGACGAGATCGGGACACCCTTTGCCGTCACCGTCGACTACGATACGCTCGAGGACAACACCGCGACCGTCAGGGACCGCGACAGCATGGAGCAGGTCCGCGTGCCGGTCGAGCGGCTGCCGGAGATCCTCTCCGCGCTCCTCACCGGCGCCACCACGTTGCGTGAAATCAGGGCATGAACTGCGTCTCCCACCCGCTGATACGGCCACAGAGCATTGAGGAGCGGCGATACCAGCTCGCGATCGCCCTCCGGGCGCTCGACGCGAACACGATGGTCGTCCTCCCGACCGGCCTCGGGAAGACGGCCGTCGCGCTCCTCGTCGCGGCATCCCGCCTCCGCTCCCACCAGGGAAAGGTGCTGATGCTCGCGCCCACGAAACCCCTGGTCGAACAGCACCTCCGCTTTTTCAAGCAGTTTCTACTCTTTCGTGAAGGCTCCGAACCGCAGGACTCCGACTTTGCCATGTTCACCGGGGACACGCCTCCGGAGGAGCGGGCAAGAGCCTGGGAGGCGTGCCGGATCTGTTTTGCCACCCCGCAGGTGATCAAGAACGACTGCCTGGGAGGCAGGTACAGCCTTGCCGACGTCGTCATGATGGTCGTGGACGAGTGCCACCGGGCGGTCGGGAACTATGCGTATGTCTTCCTCGCCCAGCACTACTGCACTACGGCGGACAGGCCCCTTCTCCTTGCAATGACCGCCTCCCCCGGGGGCGACCAGATGAAGGTGCAGGAGGTCTGCACGAACCTCCGTATCGAGGCGGTCGAGACCCGGGTCGAGACCGACGAGGACGTCCGCCCCTACATTCACGAGCGCGACGTCCAGTACCTCGACGTCTACCTCCCCGAAGAGCTCCAGGCGGCGCTCGTCGCCCTCCGGGGACTCGTCGGGTCGCGCCTCGACCGGCTCGCGGAACTCAACTTCCGCGTTCCGAAACCGGACAAACTCTCGATGAAGGCATTGAACGCCCTCAATGCCCAGATCCAGCAGCGTATCCGGACGCGGGATCCCTCGGCCTTCATCGCGGCGTCCCTGCACGCCGAGTGCATGAAACTTCGCCATGCCATATCGCTCGCCGAGACTCAGGGCAGCGAGGCGCTCAGACTCTATCTCGCCAGGCTCGGCGCGGAAGGGGCCTCGAGCGCGGGGAGCAAGGCGAGCAAGCGCCTCGTCGGGGACCCCGTCTACCAGCACCTCGTCGAGGTCGCCGGCGGCTGGAAGGAGGAGCTCCACCCCAAGGCTTCGATCGTCCGCGAGCTCGTGAAGGCGCAGCTTGCGGCGCACCCTGAGAGCCGGATCATCGTCTTTGCCACCTACCGCGACACCGTCCAGACCCTCGTCGAAACGCTCACCGCGGGTGGGATCGCCTGCGAGCGGTTCGTCGGCCAGGCCTCCAGGGACGCAGAGAAGGGGCTCTCGCAGAAGGAGCAGATCGCGAGCCTCGCCCGGTTCCGGGAGGGTGCGTTCAAATGCCTGGTCGCGACCTCGGTCGGCGAGGAGGGGCTCGACGTCCCCTCGACCGATATGGTGATCTTCTACGAGGCCGTCCCCTCGGAGATCCGGAGCATCCAGCGGAAGGGGCGGACCGGGCGGAGCGGGAGCGGGACGATCATCGTGCTGGTGACGAAAGGCACCTCTGACGAGACGTTCCGCTACGTGAGCCAGAACCGGGAGCGGGCGATGGTGACGGGGATAAGGAGCATGAGCACCCCCCCTGCTTCTAGCCCCGAACCGGTTACGGCGCCTGACCCTGCACCCGTTCCTGCGCCAGACCCCGGGTCTCTCCTGGTGCCCCCTGTCCCGCCCGCTCCATCCATCCCGGCCGCGACAAAACAGGTGAGTTTCCAGGACTTTACCCCCGCAGGTCCGGCGATCACCGTCGATGACCGGGAGACGTCGTCACGGGTCGCCGGGCGTCTGCACGAACTCGGGGCGTCGATCACGCTCGAACGTCTCGAGTCCGGCGACTACGCCATCGGCGACCGCATCCTCGTCGAGAGGAAGACCGTGCAGGACTTCATGAACACCCTGGTCGAGCGGGACCTCTTCGGGCAGCTCAGGGCCATGGCCGACGCTGCGTTGCGGCCGGTCCTGATCATCGAGGGAGAAGACGATCTCTACGCGGTGCGGAATATCCACCCGAACGCCGTCCGGGGCACGCTTGCTGCCATCACGGTCGATATGGGGATCGCGCTGATCCGCACGAGGGATGCCGACGACACCGCTGAGGTGCTCTATGTCCTCGCACAGCGGGAGGGGAGCGAGCGGGGGGAGCGGAAGGTGCACCCGAAGAAGTCCTACCGCTCGGTCCAGGAGGAGCAAGAGTACGCGCTTGCGGCGTTCCCGAACATTGGTCTGAAGAGTGCGAGGCTCCTCCTCGAGCATTTCGGATCGCTCAAGGCGATCGTCGATGCCGAGGCGGAGGACCTTGCCGCGGTGCACGGGATCGGAGAAAAGACGGCCCGCGGGATCTGGGATCTCGCCCGCAGGCCTTACCGCTGACCCAGTGCCGCAAGCGCTTCGGCGCCTTTCTTGACCGCTCTCATCAGGGTCAGGCACTCGTCGGCCCGGGGTTCGCTCCTGATCCGCTCGCAGAGGTGGACGATCGTCCGCTCGATCTCCCCGGCAACCCGGCCCCCGGCCTCCGGGACGGCCGCGGCCGGTGCGGATGACGGTGACTGCACCGGTTCGGGGGAGACCTGCACAACCGGTTCCGGTTCGGGTAGGCGGCCCTCGGGCGCCGTGAGCGGGCAGATCACGCACTGTGTCTCTCCCTTATACTCGAATAAAGGATACCCGCAGACTTTACAGGATTTCGCGAGCATCTTCCCGCCTTTCAGGAGATACCCGGCCATGACTTCGTCTGCCTTATCTGCCGTCATTCTGTGAAACTCCCTTGATGAACTTATATATGTCTGGATGCCATTAATAATAGAGGGGTAATTCTAATGGCAAGTCCAGACGAAACAATACGGATCTGCATCCAGATGCTGCAGAATATCAGCGAGGATTCTACAATCCCGCGCAATATCCGACGCGTCGCAGATGAGACGAAAACGGTTCTCCAGGACGATTCCCGGAGCATCGGTCTCCGCGCCGCAACTGCAATCTCCATGATCGACGAGGTCAGCAACGACCCCAACATGCCGGTTCACGCACGGACCCGCATCTGGGAACTGGTATCGCAACTCGAGACGGTACCTCTCGACTAAACCACTCATTCTTGAACGATTCCGGCAGCTGAGCGGAACGGTAACGCTCTCGCGGGGCTGTGAGCCAGGCGCCGCGCCTCTGCCCGGCGTATATGCCCTCCGGCAGTCGGAATCCTACGTTTATCATTTTCGGGGCGTTCATCAGCCCATGACTGTGACGTGGACCGTCCTCTCGCGGCTCGACCGTACGTCGAGTTCCAGGAGGACGATCTGCTGCCAGGTGCCGCAGGCGAGCCTGCCCCCGACCACCGGGACGGAGAGCGACGGGCCGACGATCGCCGCCCTGACGTGGGACCGCCCGTTGCCGTCGCCCCACGCCGCGTCGTGCGCGTAGGGGATATCGGCCGGGGCGATGACCGAGAGCGCCCGGAGGAGATCCGAGAGCACCCCCGGCTCATACTCGATGGTGGTGACGGCGGCGGTCGAGCCCACGACGAAGATATTCGCAAGCCCGTCCTGCACACCGCTCTCCGCGACCGCCTGCTCTACCCGGGGCGTGAGGTTGACGATCTCCCCTTCCCCACGGGTCCTGACTTCTACTGTCGTATGAAACATGCCTGACACCTCGTCCGCACGTCCTGTTACCCCCGCACCCGGATAAACTTCCCGCATCAGCGGAGGGCTGCTGTTCTGTGAAGGCACCGGCCGGTCCGGGAACCGGCGCACCGTGAGGAGCCGCCGGAGGTGCGGGGGCCCGTAACCCCTTTATAGGTGAGGCGGGTATCTCCTCTCCGGAGACGGTAGTTATGCCCTATCGATGGAATGATAGACAGGATGTGGATGAGGCGGTGGTCGTCGTCATGAACACGCTTGATTCGGGTCAGGAGATCAAGGGATGGCTGATGCGCACTCTGCAGCAGGCGATCGACGACTCCGACCCGCAGCTCGCGCAGTACTTCTTCGGGGAGCTCGAGCGGCACCGGCCCGAAGCGCTCAGGTACTTCGCAAAACCGGCATTTTAACCTTTTTCGGCCCGGGCAGCCCGGTTCATTGCAAAAGACCGCTCACAGGCCATCTCAGGCTGAGAGTTCCGAACAAAAGAGGACTGAGAGAGGCCTCACACCTCTTCGCCCGAATCGAGGATCGTGAACCCGATGACGCGGTCGCCGTCGTCGAGCTTCATGATCCGGACCCCGCGGGTGCCCCGTTTCTGGATCGAGATCTCCGAGACCTTCGTCCGGATCACGATGCCGGAGGCGCTCATCACGATGATCTCGTTGTCGTCGGAGACCGCCGTCGACCCGACGACGCCGCCGCCCCGGACGTCGACGACGATGTTGCGGACGCCCATCGTGCCTCTGCCGTGGCCGCGGAACTCATCGAACTCCGTCCGCTTCCCGAACCCCTGTTCGGTTATGGTGAGCAGGTGGTCGTCTTCGACGATGGATATCGCCTGGAGCGCGTCGCTGTGGCGGAGCTTGATCCCCCGCACGCCCATCGCACCCCGGTGAACGGGACGGACGGTCTCCTCGTGGAACCGTAGGCTCTGCCCGAACTTCGTCGTCAGGATCAGTTCCCGGTTCCCGTCGATCGCCTTGACATCCACCACCGCATCGCCGTCGCGGAGGTTGATGGCGTTGATCCCGCTCTGCCGCGGCCGCGAGAACTCGTCGAGCGCCACCTTCGAGACCGTTCCGTTCCTCGTCGCGAAGAAGAGGAAGTGGTCGGGCCGGAACTCCCTGACCGGGATCACCGTCGTCACCCGCTCGTCGCCGCCGAGGTTCAGGAGATTGACGAGGGCCTTGCCCTTCCCGGTCCGCTGCCCCTCGGGCAGGTCATAGACCTTCAGCCAGTAGACCTTCCCCCTGTCGGTGAGGCAGAGGAGGTAGTCGTGCATATTCGCGACGAAGACGTTCTCGACCCCGTCGTCGTCTTTGGTCGCCATGCCGATGACGCCCCGGCCTCCGCGCCGCTGGTTCCGGTAGGTGTCGAGGTCGATCCGTTTTATGTAGTTTGAGGAGGTGAGCGAGACCAGCATCGGCTTGTCCTCGATGAGATCCTCCCTGTCGAAAGCCTCGGCCGTGTGCCCGATCCTGGTCCGCCTTGTGTCACCGTACTGGGCGGCCATATCGACAAGTTCCTTCCGGATCTCGGCGAGGATGCTTGCCTCGCTTGCGAGGATAGCGGAGAGCCGCTCAACCTCCTTGGCGAGGGTATCGCGCTCGTCCTGGATCTTCCGGTGCTCGAGCGCCGCAAGCCGCCGGAGCTGCATCTTTAGGATCGCATCCACCTGCATCTCGTCCAGCCCGAACTTCTCCATCAGGGCCGCCCCGGCCTCATCGGTCGTCCCGGATGCCCGGATGGTTGCTATGACGGCGTCGATGTTGTCGAGGGCAACGAGGAGGCCGCTGAGGATGTGCCTCCGCTCCTCCGTCTTCGTGAGATCGAACTCGGTTCGCCGCCGGACCACGTCCACCCGGTGCTTGAGGAACACATGGACAATTTCCTTGAGGTTTAAGGTTCGGGGCTGGCGGTCGACGATCGCGAGGTTGTTGATGCCGAAGGAAGACTCGAGCGCTGTATGCTTGTAGAGGAAGTTGAGTATCACCTGGGGTGCGGCACCTCTCTTTAAGTCGATCACGATCCGCATCCCGTCGCGGTCCGACTCGTCGCGGATATCGGATATCCCCTCGATCCTCTTGTCGCGGACGAGGCCCGCGATATGCTCTATCAGGCGTGCCTTGTTCACCTGGAAGGGGATCTCGGAGATGATGATCTGCGGTGTCCGGCCTTCCTCCTCGATCTCCACGACCCCCCTGACCACGCACTTCCCGCGTCCGGTCAGGTAGGCGTCACGGACCCCTTCGGTGCCCATCATGATCCCGCCGGTCGGGAAGTCCGGGCCGGGCATGATCCGCATCAGTTCCTCGGTGGAGACGCCCGGCTCGTCGATGATACGGCAGGTCGCCTCGCAGACCTCCCTGAGGTTGTGAGGCGGCATATTCGTCGCCATGCCGACCGCAATCCCGCTCGACCCGTTGATGAGGAGGTTCGGGACCCTGGCCGGGAGAACGTCGGGTTCCTGGAGCGACTCATCGAAGTTCGGGACGAAGTCGATGGTCTCCTTGTCGATGTCGGCCAGGAGCTCCTCTGAGATCTTCGTGAGCCTTGCCTCCGTGTATCGCATGGCGGCAGCGGCGTCCCCGTCGACCGACCCGAAGTTCCCCTGGCCGTCCACCAGCATGTGGCGGTAGGAGAAGGGCTGCGCCATCTTCACCAGCGTATCGTAGATGGCCGAATCGCCGTGAGGGTGGTACTTACCCATCACGTCTCCGACAACACGGGCGCTCTTCTTGTAGGGCTTGTCGCTCGTGTTGCCCATCTCCCACATGGCGAAGAGGGTGCGGCGGTGGACGGGCTTCAAGCCGTCTCTCGCGTCGGGGATGGCGCGGCCGATGATCACGCTCATCGCGTAGTCGATGTAGCATGATTTCATCTCCTCTTCGATGTTGATCGGGACAACCTGATCAGATGTCAAGGTTGTTCACCTCTTTTGCGTGCCGGCGGATGAAGTCCTTCCGGGCATCTACATTTTCACCCATAAGTTTCTCGAATATTTCGTTCGCATAGACAGCGTCCTCGATCTTGACCTGTTTGAGGATGCGGTTTGCCGGGTCCATCGTGGTGCTCCAGAGCTGTCCGGCGTTCATCTCACCAAGACCCTTGTAGCGCTGGATCGAGACGCCCTTCTCGCCCCACTCGGCGATGATCTCCCGCATCTCCTCCTCGCGGTAGACGTATCGCTCCTGTTTGCCCCTGGCGACCCGGAAGAGAGGCGGCTGGGCGATGTAGATGTAGCCGTGCTCGACGAGCCCCACCATGTAGCGGTAGAAGAACGTGAGGAGGAGCGTCCGGATGTGCGCACCGTCGACATCCGCATCGGTCATCAGGATGATCCGGTGGTACCGGGCCCGCTCCGCGTCGAAACTGTCGCCGATCCCGGTGCCGATAGCCGAGATCAACGCCTGGATCTCGGCGTTCTTTAAGATCTTATGCTCCGAGGCCTTCTCGACGTTTAAGATCTTTCCCCGCAGGGGGAGAATCGCCTGGAACTTCCGGTCCCGTCCCTGCTTTGCCGAACCGCCTGCAGAGTCTCCTTCCACGATGTAGATCTCGCTCTTCGCCGGGTCCCGCTCCTGGCAATCGGCGAGTTTCCCGGGCAGACCGGTCGACTCCAGCGTGCTCTTCCGCCGGGCGAGCTCGCGTGCGTTCTTGGCGGCTTCCCGGGCCCGGGCAGCGGTCATCGCCTTCTCCACAATCACCTGGAGGGTCTTCGGATGCTCTTCGAAGTACTCGGTGAGCGACGAGTAGACGAGCGAGTCCACGATGCCTCTGACGTTGCTGTTCCCAAGGCGCATCTTGGTCTGCCCCTCGAACTGCGGGTTCGCGACCCGGGTGCTGATGACGGAGGCGAGTCCCTCCCTGACGTCTTCGCCCTTGACCTGGGCGTCGTTGTTCTTGAGGAGGTTGTTTCTGTGGGCGGCGCTGTTGATCGCCCGGGTGAGGGCACTCCGGAACCCCTCGAGGTGGGTGCCGCCCTCGCGTGTGTTCACGCTGTTGACGTAGGTGTGGATCGTCTCTGAGTATGAGTCGTTGTACTGCAGGGCCACCTCGACCTCGACCATGCTCTCGGGGTCGCGCTTCTGGAAGTAGATGACATCATCGTGGAGGCTCCCCTTCCCCTCGCCGATATGGGCGACGAACTGCCTGATGCCGTCCTCGAAGCAGTAGGTGACCGAATCCCCGGTGCGCTCGTCTCTGAGGACGATTGTAAGGCCGCTGTTGAGGTACGCGAGCTCGCGAAGCCGGTGGTCCAGCACGTCGTAGTCGAACTCGACGGTCTCGAAGATCGAGCGGTCGGGCTGGAAGGTGATCCGGGTTCCCTGGAGGCGCTCGTAGTCGAGCGGCTTTCCGGGCTGGCTGCCGTAGCGTTCCTCGTACCGGATCTCCATCTCGCGCTCGGTCTCGGTGCGGGTGGAGATCTGCTTTGCAACGACTCCCTGCCGGAACTGCATCGTATAGACGTTGCCGTCGCGGAAGACCGTCGCGTCGAGCCAGCTTGAGAGGGCGTTGACGACCGAGACGCCGACACCGTGCAGGCCGCCGGAGACCTGGTAGGTGTTCTTGTCGAATTTTCCGCCGGCGTGGAGCACCGTGAGGACGATCTCAAGAGCGCTCTTGCCGTACTGAGGCATCGTGTCAACCGGGATACCGCGCCCGTTGTCCTCCACCGTGACCGAGCCGTCCCGGTGGACGGTCACGAGGATCCGGTCGCAGAACCCGGCAAGCGCTTCGTCGACCGAGTTGTCCACGACCTCGTAGACGAGGTGGTGCAGTCCCCGGGTCTCCGTGCTGCCGATGTACATGGCAGGGCGTTCCCGCACGGGCCGTAGACCCTCGAGTACCGTGATATGGGAAGCATCGTAGGTATCAGTCATCTGTGACCTCCGCTGAACGAGCGGCGTCCTGAATCGCAGCAAAACTCACAGTATATATTGGTCGTGTAACCACTTATACTGAACGGCTCCGAAGAATCCACTGATTTGGGCTTATTCTGAGGGTCCCCGGCTCGATGGCGTCCCGGCGCGAAGATGTCCGCGGGGACCGGTCGGGCCTCGCGGTTCCCGGTCCGGGGATCGATACTCTGCTGTCTCCGGCCGGGCATCCGCCGGGGGAGAGAGGGGGCCCGTCAGTCGTACTTGCCCGTGTCGGGATCCTTGATGCCGAGTTCTTTATCGAGCGCGACCGCGATCCGGTTGAGGAGCCTTCGCACGTCTGCAGCGTCCTCCTTGTCGAGCGTGCCCGGCTGGTGCCAGATCACCATCTTGCGGAGGCGTCCGACGAGCTCCTCGATCTCGGTCCCCCGGAACTGTTCCGGCACGGTGAATTCGTTGAGGTGGTCGGCGGCGCCGAAGAAAGCCTTCTCCGAAGGGAGGCCGAAGTGCCGTGAAAGCAGCATGAGGTTGACGATAAAACCCCTGCCGAACTCGCTCTTTGCGGGCATACCATCCCTTTTGGACAACCGGTTATATGAACGATCTCTTTTTCGCGCATCTCTCTTATGGCTGCAGGTATATCAGGACCGACGAGGTCACGATGAGGGCGATCGCACCGACAAAGAAGAAGATCTCCCCGGCGCTGAGGGACTTTCGCCCGATGTGCAGGTGGGCGTCCTCCCCGTAACCCCTGCAGAGCATGCTCGTGTAGGTGCGCTCGCCCTGCTCGTAGGACCTGATGAAGATCATGCCGACCGTGTAGCCGAGCTGGCGGAACCGGTAGCGATAGGGGAGGGTGCGGTCGAAGGGGTCGAAGCACCGGGTCTCCATCGTCGACCGGATCTTGGCGAAGATCTCTGCAAAGACGAAGATGTAGCGGATCATCATCCCGAGCGGGAGGATGAACTCGCGGGGCAGGCCGAGCCTCCCCGACGCGTCGAGAAGGTCCTGCATCCGCGTCGTCGACGAGAGGAGGATGACGAACGATATACTGACGACGAACTTCACGAGGAGGATCGAGGCGAACTCGACCGACTCCGCGTAGATCTCGATCCCAAGCGGCAGTGCTGCAATCGGGTGGAAGACATCGTAGTAGGGGTTCTTCACGAAGACCTGGAACCCGATGAGGAAGATCCCGAACGGCAGGATCAGCGCGAGCCTCCGGAGGTAGGCGGTCGGGGGGAGGCGCGATGCGCCCCAGAGGACGATGAAGAGGGCGAGGAGGACGGCGCCGAGCTCGTAGACCTTCGTCGAGTAGGGCATGGCGATGATCGCGAGGACGGCAGCGAGGGTCACCAGGAGCTTGATCCTTGCATCCAGCCGGTGGACGATGCTGGTCCGGTAAGCGTGCTTCTCGATGAAGTAGAGGTCGTCGATCATGCTCTTCTCGTGTAGGCGTCGAGGAACGACTTCTTTGCACCCTCGTAGGTGTAGGCCATATCGATGGCGACACCGCCCTCCTGCAGCGACCGGATCAGTTTCGGTATGACCGGCACGTCGAGCCGGGTCCGGGCGAGCAGTTCGGGCCGGGTGAAGATCTCTTCGACCGTCCCGGAGGCCACGATCCTCCCGTGGTCCATCACGTAGATGTAATCAGCCACCTCCGCCACGAGGTCGACCTGGTGGGTCGAGAAGATCACCGTCATGCCGTACTCGTCGGGCAGCCGGTTGACGAACGCCACCAGGTCGGCGACGCCCTGGGGGTCGAGGCCGGCGGTCGGTTCGTCGAGGACCAGGACCTGCGGCTCCATCGCGAGGATTCCGGCGATGGCGACCCGTTTCTTCTCGCCGCCGGAGAGGTGGTGCGGCACCCGGTGACGGAGTTCCTCCACCCCGAGGAGGTGCAGGGCCTCCTCGACGCGGTGGGCGACCGTCGCCTCGTCGAGGCCGAGGTTCGTCGGGCCGAACGCGACGTCCTGCTCCACGGTGGGGGAGAAGATCTGGTCGTCGGAGTTCTGGAAGACGATCCCCACGAACTTGCGGATCTCGCGGAGGTTCTCCTTCGTGATCGGTTCGCCCCGGATCAGCACCTCGCCGGAGGCGGGCTTGAGTATGCCGTTGAAGTGCTTGAAGAGCGTGCTCTTCCCGGCCCCGTTCGGCCCGATGACGGCGATGCGGGACTTCCTCTCTGCAACGAAGTTCACGCCCTCGAGGGCGTGGACATTGCCGCGGTAGGTGTGGGTGAGATCGCGGGTCTCGACCAGGTGCATGGTAGCAAAAAGTGGGAGTTTGTGGGGTATCTAATTATCGGGCCGTGCAGCCACCCGGGCAACTCCGTATACCAGGGCGAGCATGAGGAGCGTGCCGATCACGACGGCAAGCACCTCTCCGGTCTTGTCGAGGCCCGGAATGGTGTAATCGGGCATGAGGGCCTCGTGCGCGAACTCGTTCCCGGTCACGGCCGCCGCGTGCTCTTCGGCAGCACCGGCGGCATCTTCGTCGAGCTCGTCGCCCATGAAGGGCTTTGCATCGTAGATGCTGAAGAAGGCGCTCTCAAGCCCGTCGGGGTTGCCTGATGCCAGGAACGGCGCGGCAACGGCGATCACGAGGGCGATCGCGATCCCGATGACGACGAACTGTTTTGTCTCCATTATGAGCTCACTCCCGTCGGGTGTTCGAGGATGTCGGGCCGTGCCGATGCGATCAGGTAGAGGGCGACCGCGGTGATGCCTCCTTCAATGAGCCCGATGACCGCGTGGTAGGTCCCCATGAAGGTGAGCCCGGGGACGAGCGGGAAGGTGCCGGCAATGGCGAGCTCGACCGCACAGAGGATTGCGGAGATGAAGAGCGCAGCCCACCCGGCGATGAACGCGGCGGCAAACGAGTTCGCGGTCAGTTTTCTTATGCCTGTATAGCCGTAGTAGCCGACAAAGCCCCCGACGACGCCCATATTGATGATGTTTGCGCCCATCGCGACGATGCCGCCGTCGCCGAAGATGAACCCCTGCACGAGGAGAACCAGCGTCAGGATGAAGACCCCTGCAAACGGCGACCCGAGGACGATCGCCGCGAGCGCCGCACCGACCATGTGGCCGCTCGTCCCCCAGGGGATGGGGATGTTCAGCGCCTGGATGGCGAAGATGCCGGCGGCGAGCACGGCGACCAGCGGCACCTTCTCCTCACCCATGGAGTGCCGCGCCCATCGGAGGGCGAGCAGGATGAAGATGAGAGCGATGACCCAGTAGACGAGGCCCTGGGTGACCGGGAACATGAAGTCAGGTATATGCATTACACACCTGACGAGTTGTATTACGTTTAGGTATAAATGTATTACCAAGCGCGACGGTTGTATCAGCCGGTAAGAATCTGACGTACTCCCGATGCGAAAAGTATGCCCATAGCCCTGGCCAATGCGGGTTTCAGGGCGAGCCTCCTGAGCAGGGCGCCCGGCCGGTCCATATCTCCGTGCTCCACGATCGTCGCGATGAGGTCTTCGTCGTTCAAGGCCCGGCAGAGGCGGTCGATCTCCTCCGGCGTCATCCTCTGCCGGACCCTGAGCGCTCTCATCCCGGTATCGAGTTCCCGCCCGAAGTCCTCCTTCCAGCGCCGCTCATACTCCCGGAGGCTCTCGTCGTCGAACGTCCCGCGCGCCACGCAGGCTGCCGCGACCGCGGCGGCGTGCTTCGCCGACCGGACGCCGGTGTAGACGCCGCCCCCCGACGTGGGTTTGGCGAGACCCGCCGCGTCGCCGACGAAGAGCGTACGGTGGCCGTAGGTCCGGGGCATGACGCCGAGCGGGATGACCCCGCTCACGAGGTGGAGGGAGGTTCCCCCGTAACGGGCGACGAACCGGGCGAAGTGGTCTCCGGCGTGCTCCCGTGCGCAGAGCCCGACGCGTGCGCGGGTTCTCGAGACCGGGATCGCCCACCCGAAGAAGTCGGGGGAGGCGTTGGGGTGCAGTTCCACGTAGCGCGGGTCCATCGTATAGGGCACCTCCGCCTGCACTCCGGCGAGGTAGACTCCCGCCCTTCGAAGGCCGAGCATGCGGGCGACGGACCCCCGCGGCCCGTCGGCGGCGATCAGGAGGCGGAAGGGGATCTCCTCGCGCCCGCGGACCCCCCGCGTCAGGAGAGAGGCGCCCTGGACGCCGCACGCACCGGTCTTTAAGCGGAACTCCGCTCCGGCCTCCGCCGCCCGTTCCGCCATCTCCCGGTCGAGGAGGCACCGGTCGACGACATATGCCTTCGTGACCCCCGCGTCGAAGAGGAGCTCCCCCCCAAGACCGGAGACCATCCGGGCACCGGTCACCTCGTTCAAGACCGACCTCTTCGAAACGTCGCATTCGGCGAGCGCGGAGGCTGAGAGGAGCCCCGCGCACTGCACCGGGTGGCCGATCGTCCCGTGCTCCTCGATGCAGAGCGTCGAAAGCCCTTCCTCCGCGCAAGCCCGCGCGGCGGCACTCCCGGCGGGGCCCGCGCCCACCACAACAACATCCCAGACCAGACTATCATGCCTCGCAGACGTGGGTTTCAGGCGGCCGGTGCCTGTGTGCAGGCCGACCGATTCTAGACTATAATGGACTTGCAGGGTCATAAAAAGGGGGCGGGTGGGGGGTGAGGATGCCCTTCGATAACAGCCGGCTGTCAGACCGGAGGTCGGGCGGTGTCAGGTAATGCTCCTTCGCGGCTTCGCGCTCTTCGCGTGAGACCTCGTCAGTATCCCTGCACTCAGCCTCACGCGAAGCCGCGAAGAACGCGAAGTGCAATTTATGGATGTAGGTGACTCCTCTCAGCACCTGCGGTGCTCCTGCTCCGCTTACGCTCGCATTGAGCGTGCGTCCATGAGGCATGACAGATATCCGCCTCCGCGCGGGAAGAGGCGGCGGCGCGTGTCTGTCCGGCGCCATCCCCATAGCTGTATATTTGACGGATCATGCCCCAGGTAGTACCGAAATGCCGGAAGAACGGGACTTTAAGTGGAAGCAGTGCCTGGTCGTGCGCGCCGACATCAAGATGAGCTGCGGCAAGAAGTGTGCGCAGATCGCCCACGCCGCCGTCGGCGCCTACGAGAAGGCCGACAAGATCGCGAAGAAGGCCTGGCTCGACGAGGGGCAGAAGAAAGTGGTGCTGAAGGTCTCGGCCGAACGGCAGCTCTTCGAGCTCAAGACGATCGCGGAGCGCGCGGGCATCCCCGCATCGATCATCCAGGATGCCGGGATGACCGAGATCCCGCCGGGAACCGTGACGGCGCTCGGCCTCGGACCCGCCCGCTCCGAGGACCTCGACCGGATCACCGGCGACCTCTCCCTGCTATGATGCCCTCGCCCTATCCCCTGGAACAGGAGCTCGGGATGCGCTACTACGCGTCCGGGGCACCCGGCATCGGCGGGCGGCTCCGGTCAACTCCCGCCGACTTCATCGTCGAAGAACTCCCGCTCCCGATCAGCGATCCGGATGGCCCTTTCCTCATCTGCCGGCTCACCAAGACGAACTGGGAACTCCAGCGGGCGGTCAAGGAGATCGCAAAGCAGCTCGGGATCAGCCACCGGCGGATCGCCTGGGCGGGGACCAAGGACAAGAACGCGGTGACCACCCAGTACCTCTCGCTCTACGAGGTTCCGCCCGAGGCGATAGAGCACGTACACCTCAAGGACATCTCGCTTGAGGTCGTGGGGCGGTCGCAGCACCCGCTCGCTCTCGGCGGCCTCGCGGGGAACCGGTTCGATATCGTCATCCGCGACTGCGCCGCGGAGGGCCTTGCCGAACGGGTGCGGGCGGCCACAGAGGTCGCTTCCGCCGGAATACCGAACTATTACGGCTTGCAGCGGTTCGGCGTCGTCCGGCCGGTCACGCATCTTGTCGGCGAGAGTATCCTTCGCGGGGACTACGAAGGTGCCGTGGTCACCTACATCGGCCGGGCATACCCTCTCGAATCGGAGGAGGCGCAGCGGGCGCGGAGCCGGTTCGCCGAGGACCGGGACGCAAAAGCCGCGCTCGCCGCTCTCCCCGTCCAGATGACCTACGAGCGGGCGATGGCGAACCATCTCGCCGGAAACCCCGGCGATTACGCCGGTGCGCTCCGGGTCCTCCCGCCGAAACTCCTCTCGCTCCTCGTAAGCGCGTTCCAGTCCTACCTCTTCAACTGCGCGCTCTCCCGCCGCATCGAGGCCGGCCTCTCGCTCGCCGAGCCCGAGGTCGGGGACCGGCTGCTCTTCTCGAACGGCCGCGAGGATATCGTCTCGGCGCGGAACCGGCAGGCGGCCCTGCTCCAGATCCGCCGCGGCCGGTGCCGGATCGCCATATTCGTTCCGGGGGCGGAGCCGGTGACGCCGCACGGCCGGACCGACGAGGTGATGCAGGACCTGATGCGCGAGCGGGGTATCGGCGCTGAGGACTTCGAGCGTGCCTCCCGGTTCGTGGCGACGAAATTTGCCGGCGCTCTCCGGCCGATCGCGCTCTCGACGGAGGTGGAAGCGGAGGTATCGGGCGCGAACGTCCGTCTCCGGTTCACGCTTCCTCCCGGCCACTACGCGACGACGGTCTGCCGCGAGTACATGAAGGCCGACCCCTACGTCATGATCTGACGGCCGGAATCGCAAAGGCCTCGCGGAATAGCCTCCCGGGGCCACATCACCCACCATCTTCATCGATACCGGGAGAACCTGGGGGGGTCCTGTCTTTGCGTGAGACTCCAGGGCCGCGTGGAACTATTTTACGGAGCAAAAAAGGGTTAGTCGCTGGAACTCTCCCCGTAGAGGACGTTCCACTCGGTGACCAGGTTACTCCCGCACATGAAGCACTGCTTCAGGGAGAGCCGGATCATCTCGTTCTCGGTCTCGATATGCATGCCGCCGACGAGTGAGGGGGTATCGGCGCCCCCGACGATGAACGGCAGGTGGATCAGGCGGATCTCGTCCACCAGGCGGTGGTTTAACATCGACCAGTTCAGCGTCGGCCCGCCCTCGATCATCATCCGGTCGACGCCGTAATCCGTCTTCAAGATCCGCATCAGTTCCGGGAGATCGACCCCGTCGGTCCCTGTAACGACGATATCGACGCCACACGCCCGGAGCCGGGCAACATTCTCCTCCGGTGCGTTGGCGCAGACGGCGATGACCGTCCGGGCGTCGGGGCCGAGCACGTTCGCGTCCGGCGGAAGATCCGCCTGGCTGCACGGGATGACCCGGAGCGGGCTCTTCCCCTCGACCAGCCGGACCGTCAGGAAGGAATTGTCGATCCTGATCGTGTTTGCCCCGACCATGATGGCGTCGCACTCCGCCCGGGTCCGGTGGAGGAGGATCTCGGTCTCGGGCGCCATGTACTTCATGAGGATCTTGCTTGAGGCCCCGCGCTTCAGAGTGAGCTTCCCGTCGACGGTGATCTCCGACATCATGAGCACGTGCGGTCTGTCGTGAACAACCATTGGACTTCCTTCCCGCAGATCTATCTGGCGGCAGCATTTATGAATATGGTGATTCTGGAACGTATGCGCCGTTCGAGGTGAGGAGGTACCTTCCTGCGGGGTAGAGCAAAGGTTAAACCCCTCACGGGATGATAAAGTATGCGATGAATATAACCTCGCTGCGGCCGAAATTCATCAAATATACGGAGCCAGTCGCGTCGTTTTTTATACGACTGGGCGTTACGCCAAACCAGGTCTCGCTCCTCTCCGTGCTCTTCGGCTTCTCGTGCGCACTCGCCTACTCCCAGCGGTACTTTCTTGCGGGCAGCCTGCTGCTGGTCGTCTCGGCGATCCTCGACCTCGTGGACGGCAACGTCGCCCGCAGGAACCACTCCGAGAGCAAGTTCGGTGCCGTCCTCGACTGGGTCGCCGATAAATACGTCGATGCAGCGGTCATCCTGGGCGTGGGGTTCGCCGGCATCCCCATCATCAGCCAGTTTGTAGCCGTCCCGCCGGTCTTCGACTTCGGCGTCGTGGGGCTGGCGCTCGCCGGGTCGCTGATCAATACCTTCATCAAGCCGGTCACCTACGCCGAGATCGGCTATACGGAGAGAGTCGCCGGGAAGATCGAGGACCCCCTCGAGGGAGTCGGCTTCTTCGGGCGGCCCGAGACCGTCCTCGTGCTGGTGCTCGGCGGCGTGACCGGGTACATCTGGGCCGCGATCCTCCTCATCGCAGTCTGCACGAACCTCTCGGCGGTGCAGCGGATCTTCTACCTCTACCGGCAGTACTCCTGAACGGGGACTGCTTTCCTCGTTTTTTCTTCACGTTTCAGATTGGGAGATATGTCCTGCCCAATACCCGTCGTCCACGAAGATCGGCGACACTAACTCCGACCGGAGGTATCCCCTGAGCCGGCAGGCGTGAATTGGCAGTGCCTCGCGCGAAGGGAGTTGCAGCATCCCTCTACCAGCCTTCGCGTCCTTCGCGCCTTCGTGTGAGACTATGTACAAGGGTAATGATAAGGCCTCACGCGAAAGACGTGAAGCCGCGAAGTGCGATGTTCCGTGAGGAGCGGAGCATGAGAAGGCATCAGGTGCGAGGTGCGAACGAAGCGAGATTCACCGAGAGGTGTGAAGTGCGATGCCCCGGACCCGTGGAGGCATGCAACGGTAACCACGGGCCCTGGCCGGGAGGGGCCTCCGCCGGTTCCTGTCAGGGCTGGAGATCGGACCGCGCGGCCTTCGGCCGGAGGATCCGTTCCACCTCGCTCCTGTAGAGCCGGTAGAGGTTGTCGGCGAGGGTGCCGAGTTCGGGAAGGACCATGAAGAGGGCGTAGGCGAGGACGACGAGGAAGACGAGCGCTCCCAGTTCGGCCATGACATTATGCGCCCAGAAGAAACTCTCGTACCCGAACTCGCCGTTGCCGGCGATCTGGGGGAGGAAGGGGAACCACTGCTCGGTATACGCCGTGATCACGAAGACGTTCCGGACGATGTTTAAGACGTAGATCGTCGGGAAGACCACGAGAAACCCGATGACCTTCTGCCGGAGCGTCGACTGCACGCCCCAGGCGACGCCGAGCATGATCGCGATGCTCTGAATCCCCGTGCAGGCGAGGATGATCTCGGTCCTGAAGCCGTTGCGCTCCACCAGGTTCCAGGCGTCCAGGTTCACGGGGTACCCGACCGCCGCAAGCGCCGCGGACGTCTGGTTCACGACGATCGCGATGAGCCAGTCCCCGAGTGCCGGGATGTAGGCGAAGGGAGCGAAGATCAGGAACGCCACGGCCGCGATCCCCGAGAGCTGCATCACCCGCGGATCGCCAAGGAGCAGATATTTGATGGTGATATAGAGGAAGGGGACCGAGAGCAGGGCTATTATCGGATACATGAAGTTATTGAGGGAGAAGTAGTAGGGGAGCTCAAGGAAGAGGTATCCGACGATGCTTGCCCAGCCGCCGACGGCAAAGTACTTCCGGAACCGGCCCGGGACAAGAAAGGCGAGAAAGCAGATGCAGGAGATCAGCACCAGGTAATCCTTCATCCTTTACCCATCGGCGTAACCGGCAATAAAGCATTTGTGCGCCCGATCCGGTCGCGCCGCCGGTTGCGCGGTCCCGGCCATACGGCAAGGCCAAGGGTTAATTTTGATCGGTATCCCATTCATAATAATGATGTTCTGTCCACAGTGCAAAGGCCTGATGATATCGTCCGGGGGTCAGCTGAAGTGCAAAAAATGCGGTTATATCAGGGAGATCAACGACCTCGACCGGTTGAGGAAGACAGACAAACGTGTGGAGAAGGAGATCACCATCGTTGACGAAGAGGATAAGATAGCAACCCTTCCGACCGCGAGCATCAAATGTCCCGAGTGCGACTGCCTGACGGCATACTGGTGGCTGCGGCAGCTGCGGGCGGCAGATGAGAGCGAGGTCCGGTTCTTCCGCTGCACGGCCTGCGGGAAGACCTGGCGCGAATACGACTAAATCCCGGGCGTAAGCCCCGTATCCCTCTTCTTTGCCCGTATCTTTACGGGGACCGCTATCTGACCCCCATACAGGCGATGACGTAGTCCACAGTTTGACCGGGAGGTTTTCCCCGCCCGCTGCCGGGTGGTGCCTCTCTGGTGCATCCGCCTCCTCAACCAGAATGTTGATATACAATATACATTATTAATAATGTATAATAGGGGCGACAAGATGGCTGATAATTTCAATGTCAGACTCGATGAGGTGAAGTACTACACCCCTGATGCCTGCTGCAAGGAGCAGTCCTGGATAGGCGACTACAACCGGACCTACCAGGCGTTCCTGGCCGACCCCGATGGGTTCTGGGACGGCATCGCCCGGGAGCTCGACTGGTTTCAGCCCTGGGACCGGGTGAAGGAGTGGAACTACCCGTATGCCCGGTGGTTCCTGAACGGAAAGCTCAACATCACCCACAACTGCCTGGACCGCCACGCCCACAGCCAGCGGCGGAACAAGGTCGCTCTCATGTGGCGTGGCGAGGACGAGGGTGACGAGCAGATCTACACCTACCGCCAGCTCCACCAGGCGGTCTGCCGGTTCGCAAACGGCTTGAAGCGCCTCGGCGTCGGCAAAGGCGACCGGGTCTGCATCTACATGCCGGTGGTACCCGAGCAGGTCATCGCGATGCTCGCCTGCGCCCGGATCGGAGCCATCCACTCCGTCGTCTTCGGCGGGTTCGGGGTCAACGCGCTCAACCAGCGGATCAGGGGCATCGAGGCGAAGGTGGTCATCACCGCCGACGTCACCTACCGGCGCGGGAAGGCCATCCCGCTCAAGAACATCGTCGAGGAGGCGGTCGTGAGCGCCCCGAGCGTCGAGCGGATCGTCATCCTCCGGCGCGACACAGACAAACCCGTCGAACTCCACCCCGAGATGGAAGTGGACTACTACGACCTGACGGAAGGCGTGGACCGGGAGTGTCCGGCGGAGCCGATGGATGCCGAGGACCCGCTCTTCATCCTCTACACGAGCGGCACCACGGGGTCCCCGAAGGGTATCGTCCACACCTGCGGCGGCTACACCGTCGGGACCTACTACACGACGAAGTACGTCTTCGACGTCAAGGACAGCGACGTCTACTGGTGCACCGCCGACCCCGGCTGGATCACCGGCCACAGCTACGGCGTCTACGGGCCGCTCCTGAACGGGGCCACCTGCCTCATCGCCGAAGCGACCCCCGACTACCCGGACCCGGGCACCTGGTGGAACCTGATCGAGGAGTATGGTGTCACCATCTTCTACACCGCTCCGACCGCCATCCGGATGTTCATGCGGGTAGGCGAGGAGTGGCCGAACCGCTGCAACCTCTCGTCGCTGCGCGTGCTCGGCTCCGTCGGCGAGCCGCTCAACCCGGAGGCGTTCGAGTGGTACTACCGCACTATCGGCAAGGACCGGTGCCCCATCGTGGACACCTGGTGGCAGACCGAGACCGGGATGCACATGCTGACCACGATGATCGGTGAACCCATGCGCCCCGGATTCGTGGGCAAGCCGATCCCCGGCGTCGTCGCGGATGTCGTCGATATGGAGGGCAACTCATGCCCGCCGGGGACCGGCGGCCTCCTGGTCGTCAAGGAGCCCTGGCCCTCGATGATGCGGACGGTCTGGAACGACGACGAGCGGTACCGCAAGTACTGGAACACCATTCCCGGTTGCTACACGGCCGCCGACCTCGCGGTGAAGGATAAAGACGGCTACATCATGGTCATCGGGCGGTCGGACGACCTGATCGTCGTCGCCGGGCACAACATCGGGACCGCAGAGGTCGAGAGCGCGCTCGTCTCCCACGAAGCCGTCGCGGAGGCCGCCGTCATCGGGAAACCCGACGCCATGAAGGGGAACGTCATCAAAGCCTTCGTCATCCTCAAGGACGGCCGCCAGCCTGGAGACAAGCTGAAGAACGACCTCGTCTACCACGTCCGGATGACGCTCGGCCCCATCGCCATACCCTCCGAGATCGAGTTCGTCCAGTCGCTCCCCAAGACCCGGAGCGGCAAGATCATGAGGCGCGTCTTAAAAGCGCAGGAACTGGGTATGGACCCCGGAGACATCTCCACCCTGGAGGAATAACCAACCAACCCTTTATATACTCTTTTATATATCTTATAAATATGAATGAGCACAGTCCAGAGGAGTCCCTCAAGATAGAAAATATCGTTGCTTCGGCGAAAGTGACGGATTCTCTTGATCTCCCCTCTCTTGCCTCGCAGCTGAAGGATGCGGAATACAATAAAAAACGGTTTCCCGGAGTCGTTCTCCGGATGCAGGACCCAAAGATCGCCGCGCTCGTCTTCGGCTCCGGCAAGGTCGTCCTGACGGGTGCTAAAAGCATCGACAGTCTCTCGCGTGGCCTCCAGATCCTCGGCGACCAGCTCCGGGCGCTCGGTATCGACATTCCCGAGAACCTGACTTACAAGATCCAGAATATCGTCACGTCCGCGGATCTCGGCACGCCGATCAACTTAAACAAGATCGCCGTGGGCTTCAACCTGGACCGCATCGAGTACGAGCCCGAACAGTTCCCCGGGCTGGTCTACCGGCTCGACGACCCGAAGGTGGTCGTCCTCCTCTTTGGTTCCGGCAAACTGATCATCACCGGCGGCAAGGTGCCCGAAGACGCGAGGCGTGCGGTTCAGCGGATCCTCTCCGAGCTCTCCAGTCTCGGCCTCATCTGAACTCCATCGAATAATCTCTTTTTTGGGCAGTCCGGCGCGAACGAAGTACCGGAGGTGCCGTGGAGGCGTAATCTATTCCCTCTCCCGGAGGCCACCCCCTCACCGCCGAAATGAGCGCGGTCAGGCAAAGAACAAGCGTATCCTATCGGTGCAATGCTGCATCGATTCTCTTAAAACCATCACAATCGCAAAATCTCCCATTGAAATAATAATATTTTTATAGTCAGATTTAAAACAATAACTACTGCCTGATGGTGAACGGATGAGGTCAGATAAGGTACGATATTTTACGCCACGCGATGAGGAACTTGCCGAACTCCTCATAGGTATCGGCATCAAGAGAAACGTCTCGAAAGTGCTTGTTTATCTTGCAAACATCGAGGAGGCAACATCCCGCGACATCGAGCGGGGCACCGATCTCCGCCAGCCCGAGGTCAGCATCGCCATGCGCTACCTCAAGGAATGCGACTGGGTGGACACCCGCGAGAGCAAATCCGAGAGTAAAGGCCGGCCGGTGAAGATCTACATGCTCTCGCGCCCGATAACGGAGATCATGGATACGATCGAGAAAGAAAAGAAGAGAGAAGCCCGCCACCAGCTAGACCTTATCCAGAAGATGCGTGAATGCATCTCAACGCAGTGATACGACGCGGCACCCCTTCTCCTCACCAACGATGACCGTTATCTTTTCTCCGTAGGCGGTAAAGAGACCGCACTCCAGCGCTCCGGGGATGGCGGCTATTTTTGCCTCCAGGTCCCGGGGCGAACCGATCGTCCCGAAGCTGCAGTCGAGGATGAAGTTGCCGTTGTCGGTCACGACCGGGCCGTCTTTCTTCACCCCTTCCCGCATCGTCGGAACGGCGCCGAGGAGGGAGAGCCGCCGGGAGACCGACGTGGAGGCGAACGGGAGCACCTCGACCGGGACGAGCGCATCGAAGGTCTCCACCATCTTCGTCGGATCGACGACGATGATCACTCTCCGGGCCGCGTCTGCGACGCATTTCTCCCGGAGGAGCGCCGCCCCCCGCCCCTTGATCAGGTTGCCGGCCGGGTCGACCTGGTCGGCTCCGTCGATCGCGATATCGATCTCCGGGTGCTCGTCGAGGCTCGTGAGCGGGATCCCGTACTCGCGTGCCCGGATTGCCGCCTGGTAGGACGTCGGGACGCCGGCGATCGAAAGGCCGTCTCGTCGAATCCGCTCGCCCAGCCGCTCCATCGCAAAGAAGACCGTCGAGCCGGTGCCGAGACCGACGACCATCCCGTCCTCGACCATTCCTGCCGCCTGATACCCTGCGTTCCGCTTCGACTCTGTCTGCGGTGTACTCATGATCACTCTTCGCCGTTCATCCAGATAGCCATGCCGTCAGGGGAAGATGCCTCTGAGGGCATCCGTGGCCCCGAACGCCGTGCAGTCGAGCGTGATGGGCGTGATGGAGACGTTGCCCTTCTGCACCGCATGCACGTCGGTCCCTTCTTCCGCATCCTCGTGCAGGGGCCCGTCGATCCAGTAGTAGGGGCGCCCGCGGGGGTCGAGGCGCTCCTCCACGCCGGTGTAGAAGAGTTTCTCGGCAAGGCGGGTGATCTCGTAGCCGCCGCGCACCGATGCCGGGATGTTCACGTTGATGACGTGAGCGTTCTCCGGGAACCCGTTTGTGAGGACCCGCTCGCAGACCTCGCGGACGACGCGCCTCGCGTCGCTGAACCGGTCGGCGACGCGTGACGGGTCGTCGAACTTGTCGCCCTGATCCTCCACCTGGAGCGAGAATGCAAGGGACGGCACTCCCTGGTTGGACGCTTCCAGGGCCGCGCCGACGGTGCCCGAGGTCATGATGGACTCGTAGGAGAGGTTCTCGCCGATGTTGATCCCGCTGACCACGAGGTCCGGGTTCAGGTGCAGCGCAAAGAGCCCTATGATCACGGAGTCGGTCGGTTTCCCGCCGACCGAGTACGCCGGCACCCCGTTCATCGTCACTTTGTTCGCGCGGATCGGCTCGAAGATGGAGATCGACCGCCCTACGGCGCTCTGCTGGGTGGCGGGAGCGACCACCGTGACGTCTGCGATCGGTGCGAGCGCATCGTATGCCGCCCAGAGCCCTACTGACGTAATCCCATCATCGTTGGTGAGCATAATCTTCGGCTTCATTCTTGTCTATAGGGATGGCGTCCGCGCATCAAAAACCTGCCCGATCGTCAGGGTCAAGTGCCTGGCGACCAACCTCTACTACGATGAAGGCGATTCTTGCCGAATACTCCGTATGCAACGACCCTGAGCTTGCGCCCGAGGGTGCCGCGATGCTCTCGGTGCTCAGCGCAAGCTTCGAGCGGTGCGGTTACGACGTGGTGACCCCGGAAGGACCCGACTTCGAGGGTGAGATCCGGAGGCTCGCACCGGGGTGCGACGTAGGCCTGGTCATCGCGCCGGACCACCTCATCTTCCGGTACACGCACCTTATCGAGCAATTCACCCATAACATCGGGTGTGGAAGCATGAATGCGGCGGTCTGCGCGAATAAGCAGCGGACGGCAGCAATCCTCTCCCGGCACGGCATCCCGGTCCCGCCCGCACCGGGAGAGGGGAAGAGGGTCGTCAAGCCGATCACGGGCTGCGGGGCCGTGGGGGTCAGGCTGACGGACGAGGAGCCGGGCGCCGGCGAGTTTGCCGAGGCATACATCGAAGGGGAGGCCCTGAGCGTGAGCCTGGTGGGGAGCCGGGTGACCGGCAACGTCTGCGAGTTCCACTCGGGCAACCCGCCGCTCCTGCTTGCGATAAACCGGCAGGAGATCGCCGTCGGCGACGACGGGCATCTCCGGTATCTCGGCGGAGAGACGCCGGTCCACCCCGACCGCGAGGAGGAGATCGTCGATGTCGCCGTCCAGGCGATGAACGTCCTCGGCTGCCAGGGGTATGCCGGGATCGACGTCGTCGTCGGCGACCGGGTCTACGTGGTGGACGTCAACCCGAGGCCCACGACCAGCCTGGTCGGGATCGCGGCGGTCATGGAGGAGGAGATAGCCGAGATCCTCGTTGCGGCGTCGCGTGGTAAAGGGCCGGCAGAGGTCCATCTTTCAGGAAGAGTCCTCTTTGACAAAGACGGGAGGATCAGCCGGGTATGATAGGGATCGATATCGGCGGAGCGAACCTCAAGGTCGTCGACGACGACGGGGTGCATATTCACTACTGTCCTCTCTGGCAGGGTGCGCCGCTCGCGGATCTCCTGGAGCCCTACGCGGAGCCTGCTGCCGTGGTGATGAGCGGCGAGCTCGCGGACTGCTTTGTGAACAAGATGGAGGGGATAGAGTGGATCGTGGGGGCCGTCCGAACGGTCGTCCCGGACGCCGCCTTCTACGGGACCGACGCGGCGTTTCATACCCGGCCCGTCCCGGCTCTCGCGGCCGCGAACTGGCTGGCCTCGGCAGATTACCTGCGGGAGGAGTATCCCGATGCGGTCCTCCTCGACGTGGGGAGCACCACCGCCGACATCATTCCCCTCAACGACTTCGAGAGTCTCAAGGGCCTGACCGACACCCGGCGGCTGCAGAAGCAGTACCTCGTCTATACCGGGATGCTCCGAACGAACGTCGCCACGATCCTCTCTTCAGTCACGCTGGACGGGAGAGTGACCCCGGTGAGCACCGAGTACTTCGCTGCAAGCGCCGACGCACATCTCGTGCTCGGTCACATCGCCCCGGAGGACTACACCTGCCCGGCACCCGACAACGGCGAGAAGACCGCGGATGCGGCGCTCCGGAGGCTTGCCCGCGTCGTCTGCGCGGACCTCGACGAGATCGGGAACTCCGGCGCCGTTCAGGTGGCCCGGCAGTTCTGGGAGGCTCAGCGGACACTGATCGTTCGTGCGGTGGGGCGCGCACTCTTCCAGAGCGGAGCCGAACAGGTGATCGCGGCCGGGATCGGGGCCGACCTCTTCGCCCGCGAACTGAGCTGCACCACGCTGGATAGGGAGATCGGGTCGGTCTCGGACGCGCTGCCGGCGTACGCCGTCAGGGAGGTGGCGTTACGGCGGGCCGCAGGGGACTGACCATCCTCCTGCTGGCGATATCGGTCGCCATCACGGGGGTTTCGCTCGCCCTCGGCTTCCCGTTCTTCTTCCTCTTCCTATTCATACCGCTGATACCGCTCTTCGGGAGACCGCCTGCCCGAGCCCGAAAGCGCTGCCCGGCCTGCGGGTGGGAAACCGCAGGCAGCGAGCGCTTCTGCCCCTACGATGGGATAGCTCTCGCGTCCGAGGGCGGAGATGGCGAGGTTCAGCAGCGAGAAGGGTAGCGGGAGACCGAAGAGTTCGGTTACCGGGATCTTGCCGAAGTCGCGGGAGGCGTAGTTCCGGATGGTCCCCCGGTCGACGACGATCCCCATCGCACGGAGGTACTCCGCCACCCGGTTGAACGGCATTCTTTGCGCCAGAACGAGGCAGAAGTCGACGACGGGCGCAGCAAGCCGGGTGTCGGGGTAGAACGGCGCGTCGGCGTAGCAGAGGGCACCGCATTGCCTGCAGTAGAATCTCTTCACGTGGACACGGATCGTCTGCTCCTTCCCATTATCGAGCAGGACAGCGAACCGCTTTTCCCGGAAGTCGTGTCCGGTGACCGGGCCGCCGCACGACGGACAGGCGTCGAGTTCGGTGAACTTCACGCCGTCCATCGACGCCAGAGCGTTCCCCACCAGGTCCACGAGCATCGGCGAGATCAGGATCTTCTTCTTCACGGTTGCGCTCCTCTCCCTGTGCAGATATATAATCGGTGTAGGATTCCACCGATAATAACATCTTCTCTCAGATAGGAAAGACGACTGGTGCAAGGCACGGCGGTCGTTTCAGGTCTCTTAAGGCATCTTTCGGATATCGGGACTCCTGCTCCCGGTTCGGCCGCAGGCATCGTTCTGCTCTGGAGGCGGCCCCTGAACCCCGCCCGGAGATCGGTTTATCACTTATATCTGCTCTCCATCGACACCCGAACCCGGATTTTCCCGGGTGAGGCCCGGTTAATGGTCAAAAGAGGTGATACAGGTGGATATTCGCCTTTTCATACTCCCGATAAGGACGGGGCAGATCCGGTTAACCACGTCCATTTAAGTAGCTTAACCACAGATAAACGGTTCGCCATAGAGGTGTGGTAAAAACATGACGTTGAATTATGTAGCTACGACGTGCCCTTACTGCGGAACAGGCTGCAGTTTCAACCTTGTCGTCCAGGACGGGAAGGTTGTCGGCACGGCACCGTACCGCCGCTCGCCCGTCAACGAGGGGAAGGTCTGCCCCAAGGGCACCTACGCTCACGAGTTCGTGAACAGTCCCGACCGCCTGACGAAGCCGCTCATCAAGAAGGACGGCAAGTTCGTCGAGGCGACCTGGGACGAGGCGTACGACCTGATCGCACAGAAGTTCAAGTCCTACAAGCCTGACGAGTTTGCAGCGCTCGCATCGGCAAGGGTCTCGAACGAGGAGAACTACGCGCTGATGAAGTTCGCCCGCGGCGTCATGAAGACCCGGCACATCGACCACTGCGCCCGGCTCTGCCACGCGTCCACCGTCGCCGGCCTCGCCGCCTCGTTCGGCTCCGGCGCGATGACCAACTCCATCGGCGACATCGCCGAATCGAAGTGTCTCTTCATCCTGGGCTCCAACACCTTCGAGCAGCACCCGCTCATCGGTCGCAGGGTCGTCCAGGCCAAGCAGAACGGCGCGAAGATCATCTACGCCGACCCGCGCTACACCGCGACCGCCCGCCAGGCCGACCTCTACATGGCCTTCGTCTCCGGCACCGACGTGGCCATCTTAAACGGCCTGATGCAGGAGATCATCAAGAACGGCTGGGAAGACAAGGAGTTCATCGCCACCCGGACGAAGGACTACGAGAAACTCAAGGAAGTCGTCATGAAGGAGGACTACAGCCTTGAGAACGTCTCGAAGATCTCCGGCATCCCGGTCGACCAGCTCAAGCAGACCGCCGAGTGGCTCGGCACCTGCAAGCCCGGCGCGATCCTCTACTCGATGGGCATCACCCAGCACACCACCGGTGTCGACAACGTCAAGTCGGTGGCCAACATCCAGATGCTCCTCGGCAACCTGGGCAAGCCCGGCGCCGGCGTGAACGCGCTCCGTGGCCAGAACAACGTCCAGGGCGCCTGCGACATGGGTGCACTCCCGGTCGTCTTCACCGGCTACCAGAAGGTCATCGACGAGGCCGCCCACAAGAAGTTCGCCGACGCCTGGGGCTTCCCCGACGGCATCTGCGAGCCCAAGAACGGCTACGAGGTCACCGTCATGATGGACGTCCTGACCGACAAGCCCGGCGAACTCAAGTGCATGTACATCATGGGCGAGAACCCGATGCTCTCCGACCCGGACCTGACCCACGTCAAGCATGCCCTCGAGAGCCTTGAATTCCTGGTCGTCCAGGATATCTTCATGACCGAGACCGCTGCGATGGCCGACGTCGTCCTGCCCGCCGCCTGCTACGCAGAGCGCGACGGCACCCAGACCTCCACCGAGCGGCGTGTCCAGATGTGGCGCAAGGCCCAGGAAGCCCCCGGCGAGGCGAAACTCGACTGGCAGATCATCAGCGAACTCGCCGCAAAGATGGGCTACGCCAAGCAGTTCCCCTACCAGAGCGCCGAGGAGATCTTCACTGAGATCGCCGCCGTCACCCCGTCCTACCACGGCATGAACTACGAGCGGCTCAACAGGCCCGAAGCCCTCCACTGGCCCTGCCCTGCGGCCGACCACCCCGGCACCCCGATCCTCCACACGGCGAAGTTCGCCCACCCCGATGGTCT